>NZ_JAOUSE010000061.1:0-18244 GCF_025660415.1 Pallidibacillus thermolactis | reverse complement strand
AACTCTTTTTTTATACGTAGGAGGTTTTAGAATATCCTCTGCAATCGGAAGATTGCGAGTATCTTTTTGTCTACTAGCCTCATATTCTTTTATATATTTACTTACAGTATTTCGGGATTTATTACGGTTGAAAATTGATGGAGCACATATTGTTTCCTGCTATTTTTCCCTACTCTTCCTTCCGCTCTGAATACCGACTATTTAACAGTGGGTACCAACTTTTTAACAGAGGGACGGACTTTTTTACAGGGAGATAGTTCTTCCCTCAAACACCCTATTTTGTCCGTTCTGGGTTGTATCGAATATTCTGGAAATGTTAAAAAGTTTTACTCCAGAATTGAAGAAAGAGCGATGAGAAAAACAGGATAAGCAGTTAGGAAACCTAACGTTTAATGATTGAAAATCCTACGGATTTATATAGTGATGTATAGAAAAATATAGAGAAAGAGGATATTGAAATTACGATTGAATCCTTATTGGACAAGGGATTGAGGATTATTGGTAAATAAAAAGACTGAATCCCGATTGGATCCAGCCCGAAAGAGTATTGTATTTTATTGATAAATTATTGAACTTCTTGTGTTCCTCTACTTTTTCTTTCCTCCGCTTCAGGAAAAGACTTTTTAGCAGAGGGAAAAAGATTTAGTTGGAAGACATATCCAAACAGTTAAGGCTTTTCATTACTCAACGGTTACAGATTTTGCTAAGTTCCGTGGTTTATCCACATCGCAACCTCGATGAAGAGCTGCGTAATAAGAAATATATTGTAACGGAACGACAGAGATGAGCGGTGTTAATAATGGATGAACTTCTGGTAAAACAAATGCATCACCTTTCATGTCTAACCCTTTCATTGAAATGACACATGCATTAGCACCACGAGAAACGACCTCTTTTACATTACCGCGAATATTTAAATTGATATTTTCTTGTGTAGCTAAGGCAAATACTGGTGTTCCGTTTTCAATTAATGCAATTGGTCCATGTTTTAATTCCCCACCAGCAAAACCTTCAGCTTGTATATAAGAAATCTCTTTTAACTTTAAAGCACCTTCTAAACAAACAGCAAAGTCTAGTCCCCGACCAATATAAAAAGCGTTTCGAGAATCTGATAAGAAGTCTCTCGCCATCTGTTCATATTCTTCACGATATTCACAAAGAGTGTCCATTGCATTTGCAACAATACTCAACTCATGAGATAAATCAATACCATTAACAATATTTTTACTTTGTGCAACAGCTTGTGCCAAGATAGAAAGTACAGCAACTTGAGCTGTATATGCCTTTGTAGAAGCAACTGCAATCTCAGGCCCAGCATGTAACAACAAAGTATAATCTGCTTCACGTGACAAAGTAGATCCTGGAACATTTGTAATCGTTAGTGCTTTATAACCCAACTCTTTTACTTTCACAAGTACTGCTCGACTGTCAGCTGTTTCACCACTTTGCGAAATAAAAATAAACATTGGTTTTTCTGTAAGCAAAGGGGTATTGTATACAAATTCGCTTGCCACATGTACCTCAGTTGGGATGTTTGCTAATCGTTCAAAGAAGTTTTTCCCAACCATTCCGGCATGATAACTTGTTCCAGCAGCTACAATATAAAGCCGGTCTGCTTCCTTTATCGCTTCAACAATCGTTTGATCAATTTTTAATTCACCTTGGTTATCCGAATATTCTTTTAAAATTTTTCGAATGACAATCGGCTGTTCGTCAATTTCTTTCAACATATAATGAGGATATGTCCCTTTTTCAATATCACTTGCATCCAATACTGCAGTAAAAGGCTCCCGTTTTACTGTTTCTCCAGTTAATGTTAAAATTTGCACATTATGTTTTGTAACAATAACCATCTCTTTGTCCATTATTTCAACAAATTCCTTTGTTACTTGAAGCATTGCCATAGCATCTGAAGCAACAACATTAAAATCATGACCTAGACCAACAAGTAAAGGACTTTTATTTTTTGCTACATAAATCGTTTCATTGTTTTGGCGATCAATCATTGCGATTGCATAGGAACCTTCTAATCTTTCTAATGTTTTACGAAATGCCTCTTGCACTTCAAGACCGTCATTTACAAACTTTTCAACCAATTGAACGATCACTTCTGTATCCGTATCACTCGTAAACTCAACATCAGACAAATATTCATCAATTAAAAATTCATAGTTTTCAATGACACCATTATGAACAATAGTAAAACGCTCGGAAGAACTTTGATGCGGATGAGCATTTATTTTGCTAGGTTTTCCGTGAGTTGCCCATCGTGTATGACCAATTCCAATATTTGCTGAAACTTCTGGGTCAACGATTTTCCGTAAATCCGCAATACGTCCTTTTTCTTTAAATAAGTGAACACCCGCTTCATTCATAACCGCAATTCCAGCCGAATCATAACCGCGATATTCTAATTTTTCTAATCCTTTTAATAAAATTTCTTTTGAGTCTTGATTTCCGATATAACCAACAATTCCACACATATTATTCGTCCTCCTACTACGAGGGGACAAGACATCATAGCAAATGTTTTAACAACGAATTCGGGGACATCTTGCCCCTCAGTGTTTTATTAATCAAACGTTCGTTTATTTGTTACGCCTTTTTCTCCCCTTTGTGCAGAGAGTCACCCCTCTGTTTTAAGAAAGAAATAACGACTGGCGTAAGAGCCGGAAGGCATCCGCCGAAAATTCGATAAACCTTCTCCTCGTCAACTAATTTTAGATCTCCACTTCATTCAGTATTTACGTAACATTGAATAAAAGTAACGATTCAATATTTAACGTTCATAAGGAATGCTCCTAATAGGAGAAAAGTGGAACTAAAATTAGTTCTGGCGCTTTAAATGTTTTACGTACTATCCTCCTTTCGAAAAAATAAGTGAACGAGTTTATTCTAAAATAAATTCTCTTTCCACGTCAATAAAAAGTTTGTTTCTACGATAAATAAATTGATCTGTTCTGAAGAACCCGTTCATAAAAAAATAATATGCATAAAGGTGTTGATATGTACCTCTATGCATATTATTTAATAAATTTATTCCTTTAAGCCCATTTCTTCTTCAACAACTTTAGCAATCCGATTCACATAAGCTTCACATTCTTCACTTGTTGGAGCCTCGACCATAACACGAACAACAGGTTCCGTTCCAGAAGGACGAACGAGTACACGCCCGTTTCCATTCATTTCACTTTCAACTTGCGCAATTACCTCTTTTACCTTTTCGTTATTTGTTACATTATGTTTATCGGCTACCCGAATATTCACTAGTTCTTGTGGGTATTTCGGCATTTCTTTAGCAAGTTCTGAAAGTGGCTTTTTTGTTTGTTTTAAAATGTTAACTAGTTGTAAACCTGTCAACATACCATCGCCGGTCGTATTGTGGTCTAAGAAAATAATATGTCCAGACTGTTCCCCGCCAAGGTTATAACCATTTTTTTTCATTTCTTCAACAACATATCGGTCACCAACTTTTGTAGGTATACTTTGAATACCTTGTTTCTCCAAAGCCTTATAAAAACCCAAGTTACTCATAACTGTTGATACAACCGTTTGTTGTCTTAAGCGTCCTTCTTGTTTCATATATTTTGCACATATATACATAATTTGGTCACCGTCAACAATACCACCTGTCTCATCAATGGCAATACAACGGTCACCATCACCATCAAAGGCTAATCCGATATCAGCCCCTTTTTCTAAAACAAATTTTGCTAACGCATCTGGATTTGTTGAACCTACACCTTCGTTAATATTCAAACCATTCGGTGAAGCACCCATTGTTGAAAGATCCGCTTCTAAGTCAGCAAAAAGATAGTTGGCAAGAGATGACGTTGCACCATTCGCACAATCTAAGGCAACATGGATTCCAGAGAAATCATCATCAACCGTTTGTTTTAAATATTGTATGTATTTTTGTCCACCTTCAAAGTAATCATTGACCATCCCTAAATGTTCTCCTGTTGGACGTGGCAACGTATCTACTTCTAAGTCTAAATATTTTTCAATTTCTGCCTCTTGTTCATCCGTTAATTTAAAACCATCTGGCCCAAAAAATTTAATACCATTATCAGCAACAGGATTATGGGATGCTGAAATCATAATTCCCGCATGAGCACTTAACGCCTTTGTCAAATAAGCAACACCTGGTGTTGAAATTACTCCTAAGCGCATAACCTCAGCACCAATCGAAAGTAATCCTGCAACTAATGCACCTTCGAGCATATGACCAGAGATTCTCGTGTCGCGACCGATCAAAAATTTTGCTTTTGGCTCTCCTTTTGATAATACATACCCCCCAAATCGACCAAGTTTAAAGGCTAACTCTGGGGTTAATTCACTATTTGCGACACCTCTAACTCCATCTGTACCAAAATACTTTCCCATTATCAATCTCTCCTTCCAATCTAGAATATTGCTATTTTCGTTTTTTGTCCACTATTCTTCCGTCGAAATTTCATTTATCGCCACTTTTACTTTATTTTGTTTTAGTTCCCACGAAACGTTCTCTGGACCAGTCACATTTATATCTAAATCATGTTCTCCAATATCTAATCCTTCAACATTAATGGTTAAATCAAAATCATCTTTCTTTAGATTTTGAAGAGCTTTTTCCTGACCAATGACGGTTAAATCGACTTGTCCGTTTTCCGGATCAAGAAAAGATAGTGCATAGTTATCATTTAAACCAATATATCCAATAGGAATATTTTCAAAAGTACGAGAATTCATTTTCTCTACTTCAATCTGAACCGTTATTGTTTCAGGTTTTATTGCAAATATATCATCCTGCAAAGGAATTGGTACTGTTACTTCTTGACTTTCAGTAATCTCGCTTACATCGATCGGTACAGTCAAGTTTGTAATTTTTTCTAAAGTACTTTGTTTTCCGTAAATAACAACTTCCTTTGTTTGCGACTGAATGCTTTCAATTTTGACGTTTGGAGGTGGACTTCCTTTTTGCTCCAAGTTTATTGAGACGGTCTTTTCAGGACTTTGAACTGGAACTTTTACTTTAACTTGCTCTGGTTCAACATCCACATTCAGTTTATCAAGGTTTTGATCCAGCACAGTCAATGTAGCTCTTTGAGTTAAATCTTTTTTAATACCACCTTCATGTTCAATAATTGCCAGTATATAACTTATGCGATCAACAACATCTTTTCCTCCAGTAACTGTTACAGTATCTGGTTCAACCATTGGTTCCCCAGCTGTATAACCTTCTTCTAGTAGTGATGTGTTAAATTGAACTTCAACTGGAAATTCTTTTGTCACCTTTTCTTGCATATTCACAGTAGCTTTTGTAGGTTCAATTTGAACCGTTAATTTATCAGAAATATCTTCAATTTGAAACTCAACTTCTTGTGTACCTATATCGGCATCGTATAAATCAAGGTAAACGTTGAAGTTTCTTAAATTTTCTGTTGTCCGGACAATACTAGACGGTCCCTCAATCAAAACTGTAACCGTTTGTGGGGAACTTGTAACCACATAATTTTCTTCGTCATAAAATAACTGGACAGGTACATCTTCAATCACCGCAGAAGAATCATGATTTGCCGAAGCCGGTCTTTCCACTTTCTCATCAATATATGCTGTCGTATAAAGCAATAAAGCAACAAGTAGAGCAAGAATACGGACAAACCATTTACTTTCCATGAGTCTATCAAAAAATCGATCCATTATTTTTTCACCCACTTGCTCCAGAGATTAGCAGTTGTTGGTGGCTCTGACTTCATTAAACGATCAGCTAACATATCCTTTAATTGATCGAGGGTTATGTCTCGATGCAATTCTCCATTTTTTGTTAATGAAATTCCACCCGTTTCTTCGGAAATAACAACTGTTATGCTATCTGTTACTTCACTTATTCCTATTGCTGCTCGATGTCGTGTACCAAGTTCTTTTGGTATAAATGGACTTTCTGAGAGTGGTAAATAACAAGCAGCCGCTTTTATCTCATAATCCTGAATAATAACCGCTCCATCATGAAGAGGAGTATTCGGTATAAATGTATTAATGAGGAGTTCACTACTTACATTCGCATTTAGCGGAATACCAGTTTCGATATAATCATTTAATCCCGTTTCTTGAGCAATAGATATCAATGCACCGATACGCCGTTTACCCATATATTCACAAGCCTTTACAATGGCGTTAACAACTTGCTCTTGTTTTTCCGCTTCTTTTTGTCGAGCTCTTGTAAAAATTTTACCTCTACCAAGGTGTTCAAGTGCTCTACGTAACTCCGGTTGGAAAATGATAATGATCGCTAAAAATCCCCAATCAATAACTTGTTCCATTAACCAACCTAAAGTTCTTAATCCAAATAGGTCACTCAGTCCACGTAAAACAAGGATAATAAAAATCCCATTAATTAATTGAACAGCTTTCGTACCTCTAACAATCATAAAAATTTTATATAATATATACCAAACGACTAAAATGTCAACGATACTAGCTATATAATCAAGAATTGTAAAATCTTCAAAAAAGTTCGCAAAGAGCATAAACGTTCCTCCATTTATCGATGCAAACAACTTCAACTATCGTTTAAAGTAAAGTCTTTTCCGAAAAATCCATACATATTAATATATGTATTGAACTTGTGCCATATTTTAGTATTATACCATATAGCCATCATCCTACGCTATTTCACATTATGACAATCAGATAACCGAGAGTCAATATTTTCACAATGGAATTATAAAAAAAGTTGCCCTTATAAAGGCAACCTTTAATCATTATTACAAACCAGCTAATAAGTTCATAATGCTATTAAATCCATTTTTAATCTGGTACCATAACCAACTGAAAATCTCATTGATTTCTTCAATTTCTCCTGTAACTTCACCGGCACTGGCTAAATATTTATCACCATTTACAACTGTTACATTCCCTTCAACTGTCCCCTCAATACGGATATCACCATTTCGAACCACGATATCTCCTTTAATCGTTTCTCCTTCAGGAACAACCGCTGTATTGTTCTCAATAATAATATTTGGGTCCTTCGTTACTGAAAATTGATTAGAATCGCCCCATGTTGAGAACAAACTGCCAGACATAAGGATAACGAAAACAGCTGCTGCTGTCAGAAATGGATGATGACTAAACCACCGTTTAATGCCAACTTTTTTCTTCTCTTTTGGCAGTTTCTCTATAACTTTTAATGTGAAATCATCCGGTGCTTTTATATGTGACATACTTTGAACTAAAGCAGTTGTTTTTTCTAATTCATGTAAATGCTTTTGACAATCGGAACAAATGGCTAAATGGTCTTGAAGGATTTGTTTATGTTCAGGTGAAATTTCTCCATCCAAGTACTCATGCATATATTCTTTAATATTAACAGGACATTGACCCATTTCTTTCACCTCACATTAAATATTGCGGAGCTGCTTACGTAAAGCTTCCCTTCCTCTATGTATCCGAGTTTTCACTGTTCCGATTGGTAAGTCTAATACTTCGCTAATTTCCTTCAATGATAATTCCTCTATATACTTTAATAAAATAACGGAACGGTATTTTTCCGGTAACTTAAGAATTTCCATTTGAATAATTTCTTGTAACTCCATTTTTGCAACTTTCTCATCGGGTGACATTTCCTTTGATTTTACTTGGGAATATAAATTTAACCCATCCGTACCCGCTACTTCTGCATCCAAAAAATAATCCGGTTTCTTTTTCCGAATACGATCAATACAAAGGTTTGTAGCAATGCGATATAACCATGTAGAAAATTTTCGATTAATGTTATACCGTTCAATATTAACATATGCTCTAATGAAAGCTTCTTGTGCTATATCCTCTGCTTCATGGGCATTTCCCAACATCCGGTAACAAAGTTGGTAAATCCTATCCTTATATATTTCGACAA
This sequence comes from Pallidibacillus thermolactis, assembly GCF_025660415.1. Taxonomy (NCBI): domain Bacteria; kingdom Bacillati; phylum Bacillota; class Bacilli; order Caryophanales; family Bacillaceae; genus Pallidibacillus; species Pallidibacillus thermolactis. Next base: position 10,365 of record NZ_JAOUSE010000061.1, on the reverse strand, counting down.
TTTCCCCAAAAGCATTATGATCCCCTTTTCGGACTTCATTAATTCGGGATTTTACAAATTCTTCCATTTTTTCCCTCCGCTCTATGCGGTTCATTATTATTACGGTTTAACTCTCATAAAGTTTCATCAGTCACTTCAATTATTATACTACTTTTTTGTCTTTATTGGTGTTTCTTATAGCTAAATTATCTATCTAATAATAGTATTATCAGCAAGAGTATACATTTCTATTGTTAACGACGTTTTACATTTGTGTTCATAACACTATTCAATGTTAACACAAAATAAAAACCACGATATTTCTACCGTGGTTTCCCAATACTCACATCTACTAATCATACAAACTCGTATTATTAATTTACAGTAACTGCTCACCCAATAAAGACCCCATCAAATCCACAGCTAGAATACCTGTTTTATTTCGTTCATCTAAAATTGGGTTTACCTCGACAAACTCTGCTGAAGTAATAAGCCCAGATTCTGCTAACATTTCCATTGCCAAATTACTCTCACGATAGCCTAAGCCACCTACTACCGGCGTTCCAACTCCCGGTGCAAATAATGGATCTAAGGCATCCAAATCAAGAGATAAATGTACACCATCTGTTCGTTCTTTCAAATAGCTAATCGTTTCTTCCATTACTCTCGGCATACCTAATTTATCAATTTCATGCATAGTGTAAACTTTAATCCCTTTTTCTTTTATTAATTGTTTTTCACCAGGATCTAATGACCTTGCCCCTATAATAACTATATTTTCTGATTTAATCTTTGGTGAATAACCACCGATTTCAACAAGTTCCTTTGCTCCTAATCCTAAGCTTGCTGCAAGTGGCATACCATGTATATTGCCCGATGGAGAGGTTTCAACTGTATTCAAATCACCATGTGCATCATACCAAATAACCCCTAATCGATCATAATACTTCGACACTCCAGCAAGTGTACCGATAGCGATACTATGATCACCACCCAACACTAATGGGAAATGTCCATTTTCCATAATTTCGTCTACTTTTTCAGCCAGTCTCTTATTTGCATTTACCACCGCTTCTAAATTTCTTAGGCCTGTTTTCGGGTCCGTTACTAATTTTGGTCTACCAATTTGGATATCTCCCCAATCATGTACTTCATATCCAATACGTTCCAATCTATCTACTATACCAGCATATCGAATTGCACTTGGTCCCATATCCACTCCTCGTCGCAATTGCCCTAAATCCATTGGTGCACCGATAATTGAGATTTTCTTTTTCATAGCGAATACCTCCTCTGTTTCTATAGTAAACGCTTCCAAAAAATGACTCAACCCAACTAATTTTTGCATAATTATACATTTTTTAAAAAATCAGTTACCTTAAAGATAGCCATAAATACCTTCATTTTAATATAATTTAAATAAGTTTTAATGCATCAAAAAAGTCTGGACTGATTTACTATCCAGACTTGAAAATATTCAATGATTACTCATATCTTTAGTATGAATTTTCCCTTTTAAATCATCCCGCGCACTTTTTTCCCACATTTTTACACCAGTATAATAAGCAGCCCGATTTATTAAATGACCGCCAACAGGCGATGTTATAAAAATAAATACGATTGCTAAAATTAATCTCGTATTACTATTTCCTGATGCATAAAAGTAAATAAAGGTACCAACTAATATTAGCATAACCCCTAAAGTTGAACTTTTTGATGCAGCATGATTTCGTGTATATACATCAGGCAGACGAATAATACCAAAAGCTGCTACCAATGTTAAAAACACACCAAGACCGATACAAATCAATACGATAATCTCAATTGTCGTGGTCACGTTCAAATATGACCCCCTTTGCTAAAAACTTGGAAAATGATGCTGTTCCGATAAAGGATAAAATCCCTAACAATAATATAACATCTAAATAAGCACTTGTTTTTAAAATAATCGAAAAGACAGCTACCATACTAATTAACACGATTCCCATACCATCTAGGGCAATAACACGATCAGGGATGGATGGCCCCTTAATGAGTCGATAAATAAACCCAACCATAGCTAATGCTAATAATACCATAACAATATATAATGCTATATCAAACATTTTTATCGACTCACCTCCAAAATTGCTTTTTCAAAAGTGTTTTTAATCCCGTCGACTGCTTCCTCTACATTTGGGACATGAATAGCATGAATATACAATACACGTTCATTACCATTTTCTAGAACATCTACAACCAACGTACCCGGTGTTAATGTTATTAAATTCGAGAGTACAGTTACCTCCCACTCTTTTTTCAAAGAAGTCTTATATTCAAAAATACCTGGTTGGAAATTTAAAGTTGGACTTAACACAATTTTTAGTACATTAATATTCGACAGTATTAATTCCTTTAAAAACAGTAATACAAGGTATATAACTGCCCAAACTCGCCCCAAGTAAAATCGAGTGTTCAAAAAATGACGGGCTATAAAAATTAAAATCAATCCAATTAAAAATCCAACAACGAATGTTGATAAATCATATGATGATTTTAAGTACATCCAAACTAACGCAATGAGTAAGTTTAATAGAATTTGAAAGGCCATATGCATTACTCCTTTAATACCGCTTCGATATAGATCTCTGGATTAATCAATGGTTCAACGGCTTGAGCAATAAAAGAATGAACAGCTTCTGCTCCAACTCCATAAAACACTGAAATTACCACGATTAAAATAATTGGCATAAGCAGAGCATGATAAGAAACATTCTCCTTCGAAACATACATCTGATCTGCTTTGCCCCAAAAACCAAAAATAAAGATTTTCATTACCGAATAAAGCACTAATATACTTGTAATAAGAATAATCATTGAACCAATAAATTCATTTGCTTCAAATCCACCTTGCACAGTCAACATCTTTCCAACAAACCCACTTAATGGAGGGATACCTCCCAAAGAGAGCGCTGCAATGAAATAAGTCCAGGCTAGTGTTGGATAGTGCTTAATTAATCCACTAAACTTGCGGAGATTGCTTGTTCCTGTAATATGAATAATCATACCGATAAGCAGGAATAATGCAGCTTTAATTAACATGTCATGTATTAAGTAAAAGACAGATCCTGTTAACGATGTTTCCGTTGAGACGGCAACGCCATATAAGATAACCCCAATCGCCGTAATAATATTATAAATAATAATTTGTTTTATATCCCAATATGCAATTGAGCCAATCACACCGATGATTACCGTTATAATCGCCAAAATCATAAGCATTTCGTATAAATGTCCTTGTTCGAAATTAAAGAATAGAGTAAATGTCCTAATAATAGAATATACACCCACTTTTGTCAGTAATGCACCAAATAAGGCCATAACTGGTATTGGTGGCACTGCATAAGAACCCGGCAACCAGAAATATAGTGGGAATATAGCCCCTTTCATTCCAAAGACGATTAAAAACAACACAGCTATGACAGTTAAAATACCAGGAACTTCATTTAATGATGTTATACGTTCCCCAATTTGGGCCATATTTAACGTTCCGACAACAGAATATAACATAGCAATAGCAATAACAAAAAATGCAGACGAAATTACATTAACGGTTAAATATTTTAAAGACTCACGTAGCTGTCTTTTCGTTCCACCAATAACAAGTAGAACATAAGATGCCATTAACATCACTTCGAAAAATACAAACATGTTAAAAATATCTCCAGTTGTAAAGGCTCCAATTACTCCAATGATTTGAAATTGAATAATTGAATAGTAATAAAACTTTTCACGTTGTTTACCTATAGATTTAAAAGAATACAAAATTACAACAAATCCAATTATAGTAGTTGAGAGAACAAGTAAGGCTGATAACATATCAGATACCAACGTTATACCGAATGGGGCTGGCCAACTTCCAATATCTAACTTTTGTATGCCCTTTTCGGAAACTTCCCTCACGAGTATTAACGCTACAATGATGTTAATTAAAGCCGATAATGCTGAAATATATCGCTGTACTATCACATTTTTAGCAAAAAAGATTAATATAACAGCTGCTAGGAGCGGTACCAAAATTGGTAGTACTACTAAATTATTCATTCTCTTCCGTTCCTCTCATTTTATCTATATTGTCTGTTCCTAATTCTTGATAAGCCCGGTAAGCTATGACTAAAAATAACGCAGTTACTCCGAAGCTAATGACAATAGCAGTTAAGATCAAAGCTTGCGGAAGTGGGTCAGTTACCGAAACTCCAATATCATTTACAAGTGGGACCGCTCCTTTCTTTAAACCACCCATTGTCAATATTAACAAATGTGCTCCATGGCTTAATAAGCCTGACGCAATAATAATACGTAAAATACTTTTAGATAAAAAAAGATAAGTTGCTGTTGCAAATAGTACACCTATAATAATCGCCATTAATATTTCCATTATTCACTCTCCCCTAACGTTTGAATAATGGTCATTGTTGCACCAACTACGACCAAATATACACCTAAATCAAACAATGCCGCCGTATGAAGAGATGTTTTCCCTAATAAAGGAAGATAAAAATAGTCATACGTATGAGTAAAAAATGGAACGTCAAAAAGGAGTGCACCCGCTGCAGTTACAACTGAAATGAGCAATCCTATTCCTATAACCCATTTAAAGTCAATCGGCAACGAATTAGCAATTGTTTTCATATCAAATGCTAGCAACAGAAGAACAAGTGCTCCTGCTGTAACCAATCCACCTACGAAACCACCACCTGGTCGATAATGGCCTTCAAAAAACAGATGAATAGCAAACATCATAATGATAAAAAATACGGTTTTTGCAGTAACTTTAAGAATCAAATCAGAGGATTTCATTTTTCACTCCTCCTTGCTAATCTCAACTTAATTAACCCATAAATACCTAAACCAGCAATGGCTAATACAGAAATTTCAAATAACGTATCAAATCCCCTGAAATCAACAAGGATTACATTTACCATATTTTCTCCGCCAGCCGGATCATATGTGTTATCAACATAGTACTGAGAAATAGAATCAAATAATTTTGTACTGTATGATGAAATAGCGAGTAGTGTGACAACTAAACCGACACCTATAGCAATTAAAGCATTATTCAATTTAAACCTTCTCGTTTCTGGGTGCCTAAATTTCTTTGGTAAATGATAAAAAGCGAGTAAGAAGAGTGCCACAGAAATCGTTTCAATGACTAACTGAGTTAAGGCCAAATCAGGTGCACGGAATACAACAAATAATAACGATACGGTATAACCTACAGCACCTAAAGCGATAATGGATGTTAATCGTGATTTTGCGAAAACAATTGTTATACAACCAATCACAATAAGTAAACTTAAAACAATTTCATAAATACTTATTTCTCCCACCTTCGATGTATTTAAAACAAATGCGTTCATACTCCACATTGTGAATCCTAAGAAACCGATAAAGAATATAAATATATAAGCTAAATATGAACGAAGATAACCAGTCATATGAGATCGAATGACCAAATTCGATCCTGTTTCTAATGAAGGAATAAAGGAATCATATAACTTATTAAGGGTTAATTTTTTAGGGAATAAATCATAAATTTTTTTCCATTTCCCTTGTGATTGATATAAAGCAAAACCAATTACGATCACACCTATCGTCATATACAGTTCTGGCCCGAACCCGTGCCAGTGGGAAATGTGGACTTCATATTTAAATTTTGGTAACACCGAATAGGCAACAGATTCAATTAAGCCACCTAAAAGGGCATTTGGAAATAGACCAAATATAACGACAAGGGATCCTAAAACAACTGGTGGGATTAACATACCGATTGGTGGTTCATGTGGTTTCTTTTCCATCTTTTCCGGTTGAAAACTCCCACCAAAGGTTTTCCAAACAAAAATCATACTATATATAAATGTAAATACACTACCAACCCAAGCTAAAACTGGAAACAGTACTCCCAAAGTTTCCATATTAAAGATATCTAATTGGAGTACGCGAATCATGCCAGTGAAAAACATCTCTTTACTTAAGAAACCATTAAATGGTGGGATACCCGCCATGGATAACGTACCGATTAATGCAACTGTAAATGTAATTGGAAGAAAGTTCATTAATCCACCTAATTTACGTATATCCCTTGTTCCCGTTTCATGATCGACAATCCCAGCGACCATGAATAAACTACCTTTAAATGTTGCATGGTTAATCAAGTGAAATATAGCTGCAATGATTGCAACTGTATAAATATTTTCGTCAATATCATAATGAATAGCAGCTGCCCCTACACCAAACAAACTTAAAATTAGACCGAGTTGACTGACCGTTGAGAAAGCCAAAATTGCTTTTAAATCGGTTTGTTTTACAGCATTAAATGAACCCCAAAACAGGGTAAAAATTCCAATTCCTCCTATTAACCAAACCCATAAACCACTTGAGTCAAAAGCAAATATTGGAGTCATTCTAGCAACTAAATAAATACCTGCTTTTACCATTGTTGCAGAATGTAAATAGGCGCTGACTGGAGTCGGTGCTTCCATAGCGTCAGGTAACCAAATATAAAACGGAAATTGTGCAGACTTGGTAAAAGCTCCTAATAAGAGTAAAACCATTGCAAAAACAAATAAATCATGATTTACAATAACATTCACTTGTGTCATTAACTCTTGGATACTGAATGTCCCTGCAATAACGTATAAAATAAGAATTCCACCAAGTAAACAAAGACCACCGAATACGGTGATTAACATCGATTTCAATGCACCGTATCTTGATTTCTCGCGTTCGTACCAATAACCAATAAGTAGGAAAGAAGAGAAACTAGTGAGTTCCCAAAACGTATACAGGACAATGAGGTTGTCTGATAGTACAACTCCTAACATCGCCCCCATAAATAATAGTAAATACATATAAAAGGTATTTAATTGCTCTTTATCTTTATTTAGATAATAAATAGAATATAAAACGACAAGGGAACCTATTCCTGTTATCAGTAAGGCGAAGAGTATCCCTAAACCGTCTAATCTAGCAGTAAAATCTACATTTAATGAGGGAATCCATGGCAAACTTCGAACTATTTCCTTCCCTTGTAAAAGAGTAGGTATAAATTGAATAAAGTAAATAAATAAGATGACTGGAATGAACAATACGATCCAGCCTGTATGTATTTTTCTTAAAGATTTATAAAAAATAGGAACAAAAAACGCAAAAATAAATGGCATTAAAATAGCTAAATGCAACGCTGACATTTGAAACCTCCTTCAGTAATGATCACAACAGAGAAAACATGAACAATTTTTATTTTTAGTTCATATTTTTAATTACAATTTAAAATAATTTGTTTCTATTTACTTTAATAATATTAGAGTGTGTTAAGATGGTTAAAATTATGATTTGATCAAACTAGATCGTATATTAAATCTTCAATTTTTATGAATAGAAAGGAAAAGAATTTGTAACAATAAAAATAAAAATGATGGTGGTAATATGAATAAAATCATAATTTCACTTGTTATATTTTTAGCTTTATTTTTTTGTGCATGGCTTATCAATAAGAATTCAGTAAAATATAATGAATATGAAAATCAAGCTCCAATAGAAAACATTCCCTTGTCAACCATTAATGAAGTAGAAGCAGAGACACAAGAACCCGACAGTCAATCACCAACAGTTAAAAAGGAAAAACAATTTGGACCTCGAGAATATGTAAAACTTCGCTATCCTTAAGTATTTCCCCCTTTCTTAAACAAAAAGGCAGTCAACAAAGAAAGAAACTGATTTTTTAGAAAAAAACAATACAAATAAAAGGAGTCTATCAAATAGGGTATAATGAACCCAGAATGACAGACTCCACCTTAAGATTATATTCGTTTATACTAATACTTTATCAAATACTGTAAATGTTTTCAATAATAAATTATATATTTCCTTTAATATGAAAAAAGTCCAAAATCCTTATATCAAGAATTTCAGACCTTTGGATGAGCCGTAGAGGATTCGAACCTCTGACCCTCTGATTAAAAGTCAGATGCTCTACCGACTGAGCTAACGGCTCATGTTTGTATGTTTTCACTTGTTCAAAACAATTCTTCGGCATCCTGTCTAAGTGAATGGCTGGGCCGGCTGGATTCGAACCAGCGCATCACGGAGTCAAAGTCCGTTGCCTTACCACTTGGCTACGGCCCATTGATAATACAATAGTTATTCTTCCAACATTACTAAAGGGAATACTTTCTAATTGAATTTGATATCAATGGTGCCACTATTATTTGAAATGGTGGAGGGGGACGGATTCGAACCGCCGAACCCTGAGGGAGCGGATTTACAGTCCGCCGCGTTTAGCCACTTCGCTACCCCTCCAGAAGTTATATGTTTTAATATATGCCGACTGCAGGACTTGAACCCGCAACCTACTGATTACGATTCAGTTGCTCTACCAATTGAGCTAAGTCGGCAAAATGTAATTAGTTCATTGGATTTGTTTTTCTATTGTCGTCCCGCTCTCAGTAAGTTTATCAAGTAGCAATTCGAGCGGTACGCTGTTGTATTGCTGCGCAGATTATTCGTTCGTGCTCTACCAATTGAGCTAAGTCGGCAAATTGTAAACAGCTCATTGGATTTTTTCTTATTTTGTGCTACTCTCGATAATATTATTCAAGTAGAAGTAACATAAGACTCTATTAACACTTTTAATGGTGGAGGATGACGGGATCGAACCGCCGACCCCCTGCTTGTAAGGCAGGTGCTCTCCCAGCTGAGCTAATCCTCCAATTGGTGACCCCTACGGGATTCGAACCCGTGTTACCGCCGTGAAAGGGCGGTGTCTTAACCACTTGACCAAGGGGCCGTACAAATATTTATCTCTCAAGCTGACGTTTTTTATTATATCGAGAATGGACATGTTTGTAAAGAACGAAATTGAAGTTTAAATTTTCAAACATTTACTTTCCTAATCCTCTACTCAAATCACATGTTAGTTTTTTTCCTTTACTCCACAATATAAATAGGGAATATAAACTTTGTGCTCACTATAAAGCAATGATTTTTTACTGCTGAAAGATCGGGACATCATTCCCACTAAAATCTAATACCAGAATCTACAAAACGCTTCATACCTCGTGTTCTATATTTAATTTCGCATTTAAACATTTCCTTGTTCGAGTGAATCAACTATTTATGCTCGTATACAGCATCAGCAAAAGAGTAATTAGTCGGAAGGAACACGAATTCGTTATAATGTGTGTTCAAACGAGTAACTGAAGTCCAAATATTTTTTTGCGTACACTTGTAAAAATAATTCGGTGAAACTCTGTATCAAGTCTATGGAAGTCTCTTTCCTTTCCATCCTGGCCAACCATTCGTTCTTGTATAACTAAATTATTATTAATGCGGTAAGCTTTCTTTGGAATAATGTTTACAGGCTATTCCACAATCTCTTTTTCCATAAAAAAGCGCATAAATGTTGCCTCTTCCATTAGTTGTAAATCAATCTTTCCTAAACTCCACGAATAGGTGTTCTTGAAATATTAAGTTTTGGGCGAAGTCTATTTCACTTATTGCTTGACCCGACTTCAGTTCTAAGAACATGATAGCATCCTTTATAACTCTATAAGATTAATCTTTGTTGTTTTTCCTGGTGGTATAGTAAACATTATAATTTGCTCCCCGCAAAATTTTATGATCCCCAAAATGCAAACGGTTTATATTTGTAGTATACGATCAAACATTTTTATATAGGAATTCATTAAAGTTTTGGAATAATAAATTTAAAAAAAGCGATATCCTATACTGGATATCGCTTAAGCCTTTCGTAAGCTTCCAGCCGGACTTGAACCGACGACCCCTTCCTTACCATGGAAGTGCTCTACCTGCTGAGCTATGGAAGCATGGCTCCGCAGGTAGGATTCGAACCTACGACCGATCGGTTAACAGCCGATTGCTCTACCACTGAGCTACTGCGGAATAACAAAAATTTTTTACAAAATTATTTAATTTTAAATTAATAGTATAAAATAGCCTGGCAACGTCCTACTCTTGCAAAGGGGAACCCTTCACTACCATCGGCGCTGAGAAGCTTAACTTCCGTGTTCGGGATGGGAACGGGTGTGACCTTCTCGCTATCATTACCAAGCTAATATTTGTATTTTATAAGAATTACCTATAAAAGATACTATTTAGAGAATTTATAGGACTTACTAATATTATACTTATTCAATTAAATAATTCAAGTCTATTTCTCATTCTTTCAAAACTAGATAACGCAAGGCAAGTAAACCAAGTTTGTTGTCAATTGGTTAAGTCCTCGAACGATTAGTATCCGTCAGCTCCACACGTCACCGTGCTTCCACCTCGGACCTATCAACCTTGTCATCTTCAAGGGTTCTTACTTCCATAAAGGAATGGGAA
>NZ_JAOUSE010000060.1:0-18807 GCF_025660415.1 Pallidibacillus thermolactis | reverse complement strand
TATTGTCTGTACGCTTCGATAACATCCTAAATTTCCCCCGTTAACCAAGAATTCTATCCCTATTATACAAAAAAAACCTGTAGATTTGGCCACTAGTTAGGGACTTTGTCTACAAGCTGAAGCATCCTTCAGGATGCTTTTTATATCATTCATTAATTTTTCAAAACAGATTAAATAACCTTTTGTAACTTGAAAAAAAGTAAATGTTTATTCTTATATTTTTTGGCAATAATAGTTTGATGTTTAACATATTTAGAAAATTATGGTAAACTTGAAATACAATTTATAAAAAATGCTTGAAAGCAGTGAGTTTTTTTGGAAAAAAAAGAGAGAGTAGTTGTTATTATAGGTCCGACTGCTGTTGGAAAAACGGCCATTAGTATTGAATTAGCCAAACGGTTTTCGGGAGAAATTATTAGCGGTGACTCCATGCAAATATATCGTGGTATGGATATCGGAACAGCAAAAATATCGAAAGAAGAAATGGATGGAATTCCACACCATCTCATTGATATAAAAAACCCTGAGGAATCATTTTCTGCTTTTGATTTTCAAAAACTAGTTCGAAAAAAAATTACTGAAATTACTAAGCGAAATCATTTGCCAATGATTGTAGGTGGAACCGGACTTTATATTCAATCGGTCATCTATGATTATCAATTTAATGATCATTCTACAGATGATAATATACGAAATAACTTATATAGAAGACTAGAACTTGAGGGGATAGCTCCGTTATATCAGGAATTAAAAAGAATTGATCCACAAGCAGCGGAAAACATTCACCCAAATAATGAACGAAGAGTAATTCGAGCTCTTGAAATATACTATACAACAGGTCAGACGATGACTGAACAAAAATTAAACCAGCAAAGAGAATTGCTTTATGATGTTGCGCTTGTTGGATTAACAATGGAGCGGGATGTTTTATATGAACGAATTAACAAACGAGTGGATCAAATGATTCGTCAAGGTTTGGTGAAAGAAGCAAAAGTATTTTATGATCAAGGATTAAAAAATGTTCAATCGACACAAGCGATTGGCTATAAAGAACTATTCCATTATTTTGATGGTAAAATATCTTTGGATGAGGCAATTGAACAAATTAAGAAAAACACCCGTCGTTTTGCTAAAAGACAATTAACATGGTTCAGAAATAAGATGGATGTGGAATGGTTTGATATGACCGATTCGCAAAAGTTTGGCGAAAATTTAGAAAAAATTTCTAAATTTATTGCAGGAAAGTTTTAATTAAAATCGAATAAATTATTTAAGGAGATTAATGAGGAGGACAAGAAATGAACAAACAGATTAACATTCAAGACCAATTTTTAAATCAACTTCGAAAAGAAAATATTCAAGTTACGGTCTTTCTGACGAACGGTTTTCAAATACGTGGGTTTGTAAAAGGCTTTGATAATTTTACAGTTTTATTTGAGACGGATGGTAAACAACAACTTGTTTTTAAACATGCAATCTCAACCTTTTCACCTACACGTAATGTACAAATTAATGTTGAATAATAATAAAATGTAACAAATCTTAAATAAACATAAGGCTTCCCATATGCAATGTATTAAAGGTTTTGCATCCATATGGGAAGCCTTATTTAATTGAATATACATTATTTAATGCATGTACTGAAACTTTATTGAATAAAGTTAAATAAAGGTGTTTTCCTAATAAAAGAATTTTTAATACAGTAGCCATCATTTTTAAGAAAAAAGTTAAATGATCTAATCATTCAATGTTCTCATAAAACGTTTTTATTTCTTGGGAAAGCGCAAGATCTGACAAGTCCATTTTATTTTTGTCGAGAAATGTTTTTTCGAGTTCCCTATAAATAATTAAATGGGCGAATGTCACCTTTTTTGCATCGAAGCGTATACTGATGTATTGATAGAGAGGTGAACAACTTGAACCAACCACCATTCCGTATGAAAAACAATGGACAAATAAGTATAACACTGAATCCAAAAATTCCGAAAAGCGAAATTTATCCGGAACCGATAGAATGGAAACCCAAAGAACAGACTGAAGAACATGAAATTTTAAAGGAAATTGAAGAAGAACTTGGTTCACTTGTCGGACTTGATGAAGTGAAAAAGATCATTAAGGAAATATATGCTTGGATTATTGTTAATAAAAAAAGGGAAGAATTAGGTCTGAAATCAGGTAAACAAGTTCTACACATGATGTTTAAAGGAAATCCCGGAACAGGAAAAACGACAGTAGCTCGATTAATAGGTAAATTATTTCATAAAGTAAATGTGTTATCAAAGGGGCATTTAATTGAATGTGAAAGAGCCGATTTAGTAGGGGAATATATTGGTCATACAGCACAGAAAACAAGGGATGTAATAAAGAAAGCAATGGGAGGCATTCTATTTATTGATGAAGCATACTCCCTCGGTCGTGGTGGTGAAAAAGATTTTGGTAAAGAAGCGATCGACACCCTTGTCAAACATATGGAAGATAAGCAGAATGATTTTGTATTAATCCTTGCCGGTTATTCGCGGGAAATGGATCATTTCTTGTCACTGAATCCAGGATTGGAATCACGCTTTCCAATAATAATAGAATTTCCTGATTATTCAGTCGAGCAATTAATGGAAATAGCAAGAAGAATGGTAAAGAACAGAGAGTATATATTAAGTTCTGATGCAGAACGGAAGTTAAAGGAACATTTAGTACAGATAAAAACAACGGTTTATCGAAGCCGTTTCTCCAATGGACGTTATATTCGGAATATTATTGAAAAGTCGATACGACAACAGGCAATGCGCTTGTTAATCAATAACCAGTACGATAAAACAGATTTAATGACAATTCGCAGTAATGATTTAATCTTTACGAACGACCGATAGCAAATAGGGAATAATTGGTATATAATAGTACCGTATGGAGACAATGCTCAATAGATGAGCATTTTTTTCATTAATAACCTCCAAAAACAGGGTGATTTTTATGTCTAATTCAAAAGAAAATGTCATCTTAATTGGTTGTCGACTACCAAGTATGGATGAACAACGATTTCAATATTCTATGGAGGAACTAGCATCATTAACACATACAGCAAATGGTATTGTTAAATTACAAATTACACAGAAGAGAGATAGGCCAGACCCTTCAACATATATCGGTCGAGGAAAAGTTGAGGAGTTAAAACCAGTAATTGATGAATTAGAAATTGATGTGGTGATTTTTAATAGTGAATTAACACCGAGTCAAATGCGGAATTTAAATCGTGAGTTAAAGGTACGAATCATTGACCGAACGCAATTAATTCTTGATATATTTGCTCAACGTGCAAAATCTAGGGAAGGTAAACTGCAAGTCGAATTAGCCCAATTAGAATATTTATTACCAAGACTTGCAGGACATGGAACAGAACTATCCAAGCTCGGTGGCGGAATTGGAACGAGAGGTCCTGGGGAAACACAACTCGAAACAGATCGGAGACATATAAGAGCACGCATTCAAGATATAAAAAATCAACTGTCTGTCATTGTAGAACACCGTATCCGCTATCGTAAGAGAAGAAAACGAAATAAATCGTTTCATATCGCATTAATCGGATATACGAACGCAGGAAAATCAACATTATTCAACCGCTTAACAGATGCAGAATCATATGAAGAGGATAAACTTTTTGCCACCCTAGATCCATTAACAAGACAAATGATTTTGCCTAGTGGTTATAAAGTTTTACTGAGTGATACGGTTGGTTTTATTGAAGATTTACCGACGACATTAGTTGCTGCTTTCCGTTCTACGCTAGAAGAAGTAAGGGAAGCGGACTTACTATTACATGTCGTTGATAGTTCAAATCCTGATTATTTCCAACACGAGAAAACGGTTAAAAAAATTTTGACTGAATTACAAGCCGATAATATCCCAATATTAACATTGTATAACAAAATTGAGCTGAAACATCATGACTTTGTTCCAATTGCAGAAACTGATGTTTTACAAATTAGTGCTTTTAAAGAGACGGATCGTTATAAAGTGAAACGTTTTATAGAAGATATGCTGTTAAAAGAAATGGATGAATATAACGTGGAATTACCGCCTACTGAAGGTAAAACTTTATCTCGATTAAAAGAAGAAACGATTTTACGAGAGTTAAAGTTTAACGACAAACAAGAAACGTATATTTGTAAAGGATATATATTAACAGACCACCCATTGCATGGAGAAATAAAAAAATATAAAAATGGAGATGGAAAACGCAGTGAGGAATGAATTAAAGAACGGAAACGTATTAAATTCAATTATTAAAGAAGTTGAAATGCAGATTCGTCCAATTCATGAAAAAATTGATGAAATTGTGGAAACGAATCAATACAAAGTATTAAAAAGCTTCCAAAAAAATGGTGTAAGTGATTCCCATTTTAACCCTTCAACAGGTTATGGATATGACGATCTCGGACGGGATACTTTAGAAAAAGTATATGCTGATTATTTTGGAACAGAAGCAGGGCTTGTTCGACCACAAATTATCTCAGGAACTCATGCCATTTCCACTTGTTTATTTGGTATCCTTCGTCCTGGTGATGAGTTGCTTTATATAACTGGCAGTCCATATGATACGCTAGAGGAAGTAGTTGGTATTCGTGGTACCGGAATCGGTAGTTTAAAAGAATATAACATAAGTTATGATGCAGTTCCACTAACAAAAGATGGTCGTCCCGATTATGCTAAAATAGCTAAGGCAATTAAACCGGATACCAAGATGGTAGGTATCCAAAGATCAAAAGGTTATGCAAATCGACCTTCATTTACCATTGATGAAATTAAAGAGATGGTTCAATTTGTAAAAGAAATTAAGCAGGATATTATCGTTTTTGTCGATAATTGTTACGGTGAATTCGTTGAATTGCGAGAGCCAACCCACGTCGGTGTAGATTTAATGGCTGGTTCGTTAATTAAAAACCCTGGAGCTGGCTTAGTGAAAACAGGAGGTTATATAGTAGGAAGACAAGATCTTGTAGACCGATGTGCTTTTCGATTAACTGCCCCTGGCATTGGTAAAGAAGCAGGAGCATCATTATATAGCCTACTTGAGATGTACCAAGGATTTTTCTTAGCACCCCATGTTGTGGGTCAAGCCTTAAAAGGTGCTGTATTTACTTCGGCGATGCTAGAGCGACTTGGTCTAAATACCGACCCGGCATGGAATGCCAATAGAACGGATTTAATTCAATCAGTGCAATTCGATGATAAAGAACGAATGATCGCATTTTGTCAAGCTATTCAATATGCTTCTCCGATTAATTCGCAATTCACTCCATACCCAAGCTATATGCCTGGTTATGAAGATGATGTCATCATGGCTGCGGGTACGTTTATTCAAGGTTCTAGTATTGAATTATCTGCAGATGGGCCAATCCGACCACCTTATGTTGCTTATATACAAGGCGGTTTAACTTATGAACATGTAAAAATCGCCATTTGTACTGCTTTAGATCATTTGATCGATAAGGGTTTATTATATATCCAATAGTAAGGTAAAATTTGGGCTGAATGAACACAGCCCAAATTTTTTATTAAATGAAATCGTGATGGAATTATGATAAAAGAAACGAAGTTGTGTATAAAATTAAAAAAACTGGTACCAATAAAAGGGACAATTGTTTTATTTACATAACAATTTGTGATTCGGTTATCATTTCATCCAAATCTTAATTTTCTAGATCCATTAATAAAAATGGAAAGAAGTAAGTGTGTGTTTAAACGTAAAAAATTAAAAAAAGGGACAATCGCCATTTTATAAAAAAATTTTTCTGAATATCATATCTAGCATTGACAACTAAAATATTCTTGAAATATAATTACACCATAATTTTTTGGATGGATCTTTATTGTGTGAACATTCCAAAGAAAAAAATTGTGTGAGATTTATTTTTACCCAATCTATTTAAAAGATGGAGGCAAGTGAATGGGGAAATATACCAAAGAAGATATTTTACGTTTAGCAAAAGAGCAAGAAGTATCGTTTATTCGTCTACAATTTACGGATATTCTAGGAACAATTAAAAATGTCGAGATTCCATTGAGTCAATTACCAAAAGCACTAGATAATAAGATGATGTTTGATGGTTCTTCTATCGAAGGATTTGTACGTATAGAAGAAAGTGATATGTATTTATATCCTGATTTGGATACGTGGGTGATCTTTCCTTGGACTGCAGGGCGTGGAAAGGTGGCACGCTTAATTTGTGATATATATACAGCAGATGGTAAGCCTTTTGCAGGTGATCCAAGAAGTAATTTAAAACGAGTGTTATCCGAAATGGAAGAAATGGGTTTCACCCACTTTAATTTAGGTCCAGAGCCTGAATTCTTCTTATTTAAATTAGATGAATACGGCGAACCGACATTAGAGTTGAATGACCATGGTGGATATTTTGATCTAGCGCCGACGGATTTAGGTGAAAACTGTCGTAAAGAAATTGTAGTTGAATTAGAAGAAATGGGATTCGAAGTAGAAGCATCACACCATGAAGTAGCTCCTGGTCAACATGAAATCGACTTTAAGTATGCCGATGCAGTCACTGCCTGTGATAACATTCAAACATTTAAATTAGTTGTAAAAACAATAGCAAGAAAGCATGGTTTACATGCTACATTTATGCCAAAACCAATTTACGGAATAAGCGGTTCAGGAATGCATTGTAATTTATCTCTATTTAAGGGAAATGAAAATGTGTTTTTTGACCCAAATGGCAAATTACAGCTTAGTGAAGTAGCATATCAATTTATGGCAGGGATTTTAAAACATGCACCAGGATATACAGCTATTACCAATCCTATTGTCAATTCTTATAAACGATTAGTACCAGGGTATGAAGCTCCCGTTTATGTTGCTTGGTCAGCTAGAAATCGTAGTCCACTTGTTCGTATTCCTACATCAAGAGGACTAAGTACACGTGTTGAATTGCGTAGTGTTGACCCTGCAGCAAACCCATACTTAGCAATGGCTGTATTACTTAGAGCAGGGTTAGATGGTATTAAAAATAAATTAACACCACCAGCTCCAGTCGATCGAAATATATATGAGATGACGAAAGAAGAACGGGAAGCAGAAGGAATTAGCGATCTCCCTGGAACACTTCATTTCGCAATAGAAGAACTGCGGAAAGATGAAGTTATTAAAGATGCTTTAGGTCCACATATTTTTACTAACTTTGTGGAAGCTAAGGAAATCGAATGGAACATGTTCCGCTCTCATGTCACAAATTGGGAAAGAGACCATTATATGAAACTTTATTAAAAATAGATTGAACGTAATTCATCTATACTTTTTTAGTGAATTAAAGGAATAACGAAATATCTGATATTTTAGTTGTATTAATCTAAAGCATGTGTTAGTATTAAAATAAATTAAATAAAGGAATCCTTCGGGGCAGGGTGAAATTCCCGACCGGCGGTGATGAGGGTGCTTGCACTCTCTCAGTCCGTGACCCATTTTCATTCTATATGGAAATGGCTGATTTGGTGAAATTCCAAAACCGACAGTTAAAGTCTGGATGGGAGAAGGATGTCATAGTATCGTTTAAATTTATCTATTTAAACGTTTATTTGTCATACCATTAAAGCCCCATACTTCATGTATGGGGTTTTATTCATCTATAAACTTTACTTCAATGTTAGAGTATCCATTTCTTTTATTATCAAACAATTCATATTATTTTCACCTCTAAACCCTCCCCGTTTCTTGGATTCCTTATTATTCAATTGAAAAATTTTTTATTTTGAAGATGAAAGAGGCGATGTGTATTTGTTCACAGGTATAGTTGAAGAAATTGGAACAGTATCTCGAATTCGACAAAATGGACCAACTTTAATGATTACCATTAAAGCGAACAAGATCTTACATGATGTAAATTTAGGTGATAGTATTGCTGTTAACGGTGTTTGTTTAACGGTAACAAACTTTTCAAAGGACCACTTTGAAGTTGATGTCATGCCTGAAACATATAAAGATACCACATTGAAATATTTAAAAGTTGGTTCGGAAGTTAATTTGGAACGTGCCTTAGCAGCAAACGGTCGTTTTGGAGGTCATTTTGTAACGGGCCATACGGATGGTATCGGAACGATTTGGAAACGAACAAATTATGAGAATTCGATTTTAATTGAATTAGAAATACCAGAGAAATTTTCTCACCTTGTGTTAGAAAAAGGCTCGATCGCGATTGATGGAACATCTTTAACTATTTTCAAAGTGAGCCATAATACGATAACCATTTCTCTTATTCCACACACAGCTAAAGCATCTATTATCGGTTCAAAGAAAGAAGGAGAAAAGGTTAATTTAGAATTCGATATGATTGCAAAATATTTGCATACTTTTATACAAAATAAAAGAACAACAACCAATTCAAAAGGTATTACAATGGATTTTTTAAAAGAAAATGGATTTTAATCAATACGTTCTTTGTATATTTATCGAGGAGTGAAATCCAATGTTCAATTCGATAGAAGAAGCATTAGAAGATTTAAAACAAGGAAAAATAATTATTGTCGTTGACGATGAAAACCGTGAAAACGAAGGTGATTTTCTAGCTTTAGCAGATTTTGCGACCCCTGAGACGATAAATTTCATGGCAAAAGAAGGAAGAGGATTAATTTGTACGCCGATTACCGAAGAGATCGCTAATCGTTTAAATTTACATCCGATGGTAGAAAATAATACCGACACAAAACAAACGGCTTTTACAGTTTCGATCGACCATAAAGATACAACGACGGGGATTAGTGCGTTTGAACGCTATCATACGATCAAAAAAATCCTTGACCCACAAAGTAAGGCAACCGACTTTAATAGGCCAGGGCATGTGTTCCCTTTAATTGCAAAAAATGGAGGAGTTTTAAATCGTCCTGGTCATACAGAAGCTGCCATTGACTTTGCTAAATTAGTTGGGGCAAACCCGGTCGGTATTATTTGTGAAATAATGAATGATGACGGATCAATGGCACGATTGAATCATCTTATTGAAATGGCAGAACGATTTCAATGTAAATTAGTATCTATTGAACAATTACAACGATACTTATTAAAACAACTAGTTTAGTTGTTTAAAATTTATAAAAATTATTCTTTTTTCATTTATGAATGTTAAGATATTTATAGAAGGAGAGATAGAAGTGAAAAAAGTGTATGAAGGAAATTTGATTGGAACAGGACTTAAATTGGCGATCGTCGTATCGAGGTTTAATGAATTTATCAATGGACGGTTATTAACGGGAGCAGAAGATGCTTTAAAAAGGCATGGTGTGGAAGATGAAAATATAGAAATATACTGGGTACCGGGTGCATTTGAAATTCCACTAACAGCACAAAAATTAGCAGAATCTAAAAAGTTCGATGCTGTCATTACTTTGGGGACCGTTATTAGAGGTGCAACTCCACATTTTGATTATGTTAGTAATGAAGTAGCAAAAGGTGTAGCTAGTGCAAGTATGAAAACAGGTGTCCCGATTATTTTTGGCGTTTTGACAACAGATACTATTGAACAAGCGATTGAACGTGCTGGTACAAAGGCGGGTAATAAAGGATATGATGCAGCTGTAACAGCAATTGAACTTGCAAATTTATATAAAGAGATCGCAAATTAATAGAATATTTTTATATCGTAAGAATTGTTTTTTATATGAATTTAATTGTAAAGGGAGGTCGAGGATAAAACGAGTCGAAAATAAGTTAAAAAAGCCTCTGAACCGAGTATTTGAGGGCAAAACCCGAGTGTAGAACTGTCTTTGAATATGTTTAAAAATAACTTGGTGATAGTGGTTTATTAAAATATTTTAATAGAAATATATATAAGTTCAACGGTAAAAACTATCACTAACACTAATTATTAAGATGGTGCGGATATATTGCAATAAGATAAAAGTATTTAAAAATCCTTAGCTGCGTCGAGCAGTTAAGGACTTTTTAATTACAATGGTTAAATTATATTTTTAATAAATGTGGCGATAAACTCCAATGACCTTTCCTAATATTTTTACATTTTCTACAATAATAGGAGCCATTGTTGAATTTTCTGGTTGTAATCGAATATAATCCTTCTCTTTATAAAACCGTTTCACTGTAGCTTCATAATCTTCAGTCATAGCTACTACGATATCTCCATTTTCGGCATTGTTTTGTTGACGGACAACGACATAGTCCCCATCTAATATACCTGCTTCAATCATACTATCTCCCATTACTTCAAGCATGAATACTTGATCACCGCTAGGTGCTAACTTTTCAGGCAAAGGAAAGTATTCTTCAATATTTTCAACAGCAGTAATCGGTTGTCCAGCGGTTACACGACCTACGATTGGCACTTGGCGAACAGGTACTTCTGGTTCAGTAATTTCTCTTCCATCTAAAACTTCAATTGCCCGAGGTTTCGTTGGGTCTCTACGGATTAGACCTTTACTTTCCAAACGCGCTAAATGACCATGAACAGTAGAACTAGACGATAGACCGACAGCTTCACCAATTTCACGAACAGATGGCGGATAACCTTTTTCACGAACTTCTCTTTTTATAAAATCTAGTATTTCTTGTTGTCGTTTTGATAATTTGGTCATATTTTCCACCTCGCAAACATATTTTTTAATAGTATATCATGACGGACAGATGTTTGACAAACGTAAGTTCGAGAAAAATACGAACAAATTTTCGTGATAAATATTGACACAAATATATGTTCGTATTATAATTTCTTTAACAAAAAACGAACAAATATTCGGTTGGGGTGGTTATCATGATCTTACAAAGACTCTGGAAAAATTATTGTTATGTTATTCTATTAATAATCATATCTATCATTTTTAGTTTCGTTTATGTCTTTACAATGTCTGAGAGTCATATTGAACAGGAAAACCAAGATTTTGAAAACCAACATATTGACTACGCAGTTGAATGGAAAAGTTCAATGAAATAAAATAGAGATAAGATCTTGAAAAAGTAGGTGTTTATTTGCAAGCAATTATATATTGTCGTGTCAGTACGGAAAAAGATACACAAGAGTCTTCATTACAAAGGCAAGAAGAAGAATTAATTTATTTAGCAAATCAACATAATTTCCAAGTCGTTAAAATTGTCAAAGAACAAGCAAGTGGTTATGATTTAGATCGACCAGGAATATTGGAAGTTATGGAACATTTAGAAAATATGGATGACCGCATTTTATTAATTCAAGATGAAACAAGATTAGGAAGAGGGAACGCCAAAATAGCTTTATTACATGTACTAATTAAGTTGGGGGTAAAAATCTATACAATATCAGATAACGGAGAGTTACAAATTTCCGATGCAGATTCAATGGTTTTAAAAATTGTTGCCCTTGTCGAAGAATATCAAAGAAAATTACATAATATAAAAATAAAAAGAGGAATGGAACGAGCTGTTGAAAAAGGTTATCGACCTGAACTGAACTTATCAAATCGAGGAACGAATGCAGGTCGCGAACGGAAAGAAGTTCCAATTGAAGAGATTGTGCGCCTAAGAGATAAAGGGTTAACATTTCACGATATTGCTGCTACATTACGTGGGTTCGGTTATCACGTATCAAAGGCGACAGTTCACCGCAGATATCAAGAATATAAACTAGATGAGCATAAAATGGAAAAATCATGATGCTCATTTTTATTGCCTTCAAAACCGTTTTTTTATACGATTATAGGTGTTCACATGTATCTTAGAATTTGATAGAAAGAGGTATATAAAATGATTTCAAAGGAAAAAATAGCGAGAATTAATGAGTTAGCAGCTAAAAAGAAAAAAGAAGGGTTGACCATGGAAGAGGCAAAAGAACAATCCCGACTGCGAAGTGAATACTTACAAAATGTTCGAAACCAATTAAAAAATACACTTGAAAATGTGACGATTGTAGATGCCAAAGGTAATGATGTGACACCCGAAAAATTAAAACAAATAAAAATGCGTAAAAGAAATCACTAATTTAATTTTGAAATATGATGGTCAAAAACTTCTTTAAAAATGAATAGGAGTTATAATGAAGGAACCATCTAATCTAGTAAATAAGGATATTATTATGATGGTTCCTTATTTTATGAATAATGATGATTTCGACAAAGATAGAACTTATTTTCACAATAATTTGACATAAATTTCACCCTATTTCATATACAATATAAGGAATAGTATGAAATATTCCAAAAATGAAATAGGGGTTGTAGTGAAGATGAGGAGATACGATTTATATATAATTGACGATCAATTTATCAATTATTATTATGGTAGGGAAAGGATTTTCTATAATCTATTTAAAGATTACGAAAAAGCAAATGCTAGTTTAAAAAAGGTCCTATATAAACAAATTGATTACATTACGAAAACAATGCCTGTATTACGCATTCATAAGCAGTTAATTCAGCTACTAAGTAAACATAAAGATTACTATATGAAAGATGGTGTTTATTGTCTAGAAAATAAGACAAGTTCTGCCCGATTAACTTTACAAAATAAAAGATGTATTTTATATGCGACAGGTAGTATACATGCTGAAATGATAATTTTTGAAGCCTTACGTAAAGTAGACTTAAATTTTTTAGCAATTGATATTGAAAATGAACGGTTCGGTTGGATTAAGCCAATGAAAGAGAAGCATTATATATAATCATAAATCGTTGTCTCCTGCTGTTCACGACGAATTTGTTTTTAGATGGTGAAAATTGTAAAATTTACTTGATAAAAATGAAATAAAATGGAAAAATAGTGTATGTTGTCATATTGTAAAAACGACATACCTTTAGTAAACTTTTTTATAGACAACATGAAGGAGGATAATGTTATGCCGTGGTGGGGTTATTTACTAATCGTCGTTGCATTACTCGGTGGCGTTGCGATTGGATTTTTCTTAGCACGTAAATATATGATGGACTACTTGAAGAAAAATCCACCAATTAATGAACAAATGATCCGAGTGATGATGATGCAAATGGGACAAAAACCATCGCAGAAGAAAATTAATCAAATGATGAATATGATTAATAAGCAACAAGAAAAACAATAATCCAAGAGCAAAACTCCTAAATAAGATTAATAAAAGGTAATCTCCTTGTTATTAATACATATTTAGGTAATTCAGACACAATGATCACTATTTCCGTATGATTAATGCTGAATCGGAAAGGTGGTCATTTTTTTCTACAATATTGGTCGTAAAATTCAAAATTAAATAAATAGTAGTTTTATATTTGAGGATGGGATATTTTAACTATATCTTTGATTTTATAAGCTTTTAAATTAGATTCATGAATAATTTACATAGGAAATTAATTTGGAGGATGAACATGAAAGTTTTTCGTGATTTATCATGGTTTTTTAAACAAGAAAAAAAAGCATATTTAACTGGAATTTTTATGTTATTTTTAGTGGCAATATTACAACTTGTCCCTCCGCGGGTGATCGGTATTGTAGCCGATGAAATTGAAGCGAGTTCAATCACTTGGGGGAAATTAAGTGTTTGGATATCCGTTCTAATACTCGCTGGTATGCTTATGTATATTCTTCGCTATTATTGGCGAATTCATATTTTTGGAGCATCGGTAAAATTGGCAAGAATTCTTCGAACACGCCTTTATGAGCATTTTACAAAAATGTCTCCCCATTTTTACCAAAGAAAGCGTATAGGAGACTTAATGGCCCACGCAACAAATGATATTCAAGCAATTCAACAAACAGCCGGATCAGGAGTACTTACTTTAGTTGATTCATTGCTTACCGGTGGATTTGTCATTGTCGCTATGGCTATAACGATCAGTTGGAAGTTGACATTAATTGCACTCCTTCCGATGCCGATCATAGCGCTTTTGACAAATTGGTATGGTACAACATTACATGCCCGTTTCAAAAAGGCACAGGAAGCCTTTTCATTCTTAAATGACAAAACACAAGAGAGTATTTCAGGCATAAAAGTGATCAAAACTTTTGGGCAGGAAAAGGAAGATATTGAAGATTTTAAAAAGCTTTCTAACGAAGTCGTACAAAAAAATATCGCCGTTGCCAAAATTGATTCATTATACGATCCTACTATTTCCGCATGTGTCGGCATCTCCTTCATTTTATCAATCGGCTTTGGAGCGAAATATGTACTTGAGGGAAGTATGTCCATTGGTGATTTGATTGCTTTTAATACCTACTTAGGATTGCTTATTTGGCCAATGCTTGCTTTCGGATGGTTTTTTAATATTGTTGAAAGAGGGCGTGCATCTTATGACAGGGTTTATCGCCTTTTAAATGAAAAAATAGATATTGTCGATCGTGAACAAACAATCGACGAAAGTCCTAGTGGAGATATTGAAATCAGTATTACAAACTTCCAATATCCGAATCATGAAAAATCCATTTTACAGGATATTCATTTTACGTTAAAACAAGGAAAAACACTCGGGATCGTTGGAAAAACCGGCGCTGGGAAAACGAGTTTATTAAAACTGCTTTTACGTGAATTCGAAGGTTATAATGGGGAAATTCGAATTGGTGGGCGAGATATAAAAGATTATCGATTAGATGCATTAAGAAAAGCCTTTGGTTATGTACCTCAAGATCATTTTCTTTTTTCTGCAACAATTAAAGAAAATATTGCCTTTGCAAAACCAAATGCAACGGATGAGGAAATTTATTTAGCTGCAAAAACTGCGGATGTTCATGATGATATACAAGGTTTTGTTGATGGCTATGATACGATTGTGGGAGAACGTGGTGTCAGTTTATCCGGGGGACAGAAACAACGGATCTCGATTGCTAGAGCCATTTTATTAAACCCTGAAATTTTAATATTAGATGACTCTTTATCTGCAGTCGATGCGAAAACAGAAGAATCGATTCTTACTGCATTAAAAGAAAACCGTCAAGGAAAAACAACGATTATTACAGCACATAGACTAAGTGCTATACAGCATGCAGATTTAATTATTGTGTTAGATGATGGAAAAATAACCCAAATTGGTGTGCACGAATCGCTTATGCAGGAAAATGGGTGGTATAAAGAAATCTATCACCAACAACAGCTGGAAGCACTTGTAGAACATGGAGGGTAATGATAGATGGATAAGATCACAATTCTGAATTCCCAAGAGCAAAGACAGGTTTTTTTTCGCTTGTTAAAATATGTTAAACCACATATAAAACAAATTATTATTGCCTTTGTATTATTAAGTTTAGTAACAATCGGTGAAGTATCTGGTCCAATCTTAATCAAAATTTTTATTGATGACTTTGTGGCACCGAACAATATCGTTGCCGGACCGATTATTACACTAGCATCACTCTATTTATTTATTCTATTCACTAGTGCTGTTGTCATGTACATCCAGTCATTAAAGTTTCAAGAAATTGCATTAAAAATAATTCAGCAATTACGAATAGACGTTTTTTCAAAAGTTCAGACGCTCGGTTTACGTTATTTTGACAAAACTCCTGTAGGAACAATCGTTTCACGTGTCACGAATGATACGGAAGCGATTAAAGAGTTATTTGTCAGCGTTTTAGCTATTTTCATCCAAAGTATCTTTTTATTTATTGGAATTTTTGTTGCAATGTTTATACTTGATATAAAGTTAGCTGCTCTCTGTTTACTGTTTTTACCAATCCTTATTTGGATTATTCATATGTATCGAAAATTAAGCTCTACATCTTTTTCAGCGTTAAGAGAATTAATCGGACAACTTAATGCGAAATTAAACGAATCTTTACAAGGTATGTCCATTATTCAAGTGTTTCGCCAAGAAAAGCGCATGAGAAAAGAATTTAATGAGCTCAATACGAAACACTATGAAGCAGGGATCCACAATATTAAAATAAATGGATTACTTCTTCGTCCTGCCGTTGATTTAGTTCATATCATAGCTATTTTAATTGTTTTAAGTTTTTTTGGTATAACCTCTATGGAATCAACAATAGAAATCGGAGTTTTATATGCTTTTGTAAACTATATATCCCGATTTTTTGAACCAGTTAACCAAGTTATGCAACAATTAACTTTTTTTCAACAAGCGGTTATTTCTGCAGCACGTGTTTTTAAATTATTGGATGAAAAAGAATTGGCACCCCAACAAGAAAATCGGCCAGTGCAAATCAGCAAAGGAAAAATTGAATTTCGGAACGTCACTTTCTCTTATGATGGTAATCAAAAAGTTTTAAAAAATATTACGTTTACCGCAAATCCTGGAGATACCGTTGCATTAGTTGGACATACAGGAAGTGGAAAAAGCTCCATTATTAATTTATTAATGCGATTTTATGAATTTGAAAAAGGGGAAATCTTAATCGATGGAGTATCGATTAAACAATATAATATGAATGAGTTGAGACAAAAAATGGGACTTGTTTTACAAGATGCCTTTCTGTTTTATGGTACGATAAAGGATAATATTAGACTTCACAATGAAGAACTTACAGATGAGGATATCATTGAGGCAGCGGAGTTTGTTCAAGCCAATCAATTTATTGAAAAGCTACCAGATGGGTATAACCAACAAGTCACAGAAAGGGGTTCAACATTTTCCAGTGGTCAAAGGCAGTTGCTTGCGTTTGCCCGAACAATGGTAACAAATCCAAAAATATTAATTTTGGATGAAGCGACAGCTAATATTGATACTGAAACAGAAGAAATGATTCAACAAGCCTTAGCTAAAATGAGAAAAGGCCGAACAACCATTGCCATTGCCCATCGTTTATCAACCATTCAAGATGCAGATTTAATCCTTGTACTACATAAAGGTGAGATAGTGGAACGTGGAAATCATCAACAATTACTAGCGCAAAAAGGTTTATATTATAAAATGTATCTATTACAAAACGGACATTCAGAAAATATAGCTGACGTAGTCCAGCAAGAAATATAAAATTGAGCGCTTATAGTAGTAATGTATAACAAATGTTTTATGTCATAAAATTTGATACAATTAAACTAATAATAAATCTATTTATTTCATTTTTTCCTTTAATTTCAGTCAGCATGAATCAATATTATAGGGGGTATTTTATTGACGGATGTTAATATTTATTTAGCTTTTGGTGCTGGCGTTTTAAGTTTTATATCTCCTTGCGTATTACCGTTATACCCTGCCTTTTTATCTTATATTACCGGTATGAGTGTAGGTGAATTAAAAGAAGAAAATGTATTACTTAGACGAAGAAGTTTATTACATACGATTTCTTTTCTTCTAGGTTTTTCTGTCGTTTTTGTTGTACTAGGTATGAGCACTACCTATATCTACAGTTTATTTGTACAAAACATGGATTTGATTAGACAAATAGGTGCTATTATTATCATATTCTTTGGATTAATGACAGTTGGTTTGATACAACCGAAATCTTTAATGAGTGAAAAACGTATTGAGTTTAAAAATAAGCCATCAGGTTATATCGGTTCGGCATTGGTGGGACTAACATTTGCAGCCGGTTGGACACCTTGCATGGGACCGATTTTAGGCGCAGTTATCACCTTAGCTGCTACAAATCCTGCGGCGGGGTTTATTTATATGACCGCATATGTATTAGGATTTGCTATACCATTTTTAGTTATGACCTTTTTTATTGGTAGAATGAAGTGGATTCAACGTCATAATATACGGTTGATGAAAATAGGTGGCTATTTAATGATAATCGTCGGTATAATGTTGTTTTTTGATTTAATGACTATATTTATTAGCTGGTTAACCGTTTTGTCTGGCGGTTTTCAAGGGTTTTGAGCGAAATGCCTTGAGGAGGATTGTTTGTGGGGAATATATTGATAGTGGATGATGCAAAATTTTTACGAAAGACAATTATAAATGCAATTGATAAAACGGAACACCGTGTTATTGGTGAGGCTACAAATGGCAAAGAAGCAGTTCAAAGATATTTACAATTAAAACCTGATCTCGTGATTATGGATATTACGATGCCGGATATGAATGGGATTGCAGCGGTAAAACAAATTAAACAAAATGACCCAAGTGCTAAAATTATTATGTGCTCTGCTTTAAGTCAACAAAAAATGGTCGTTCATGCGATTGAAGCAGGTGCAAAAGACTTTATCGTAAAACCTTTTGATGAAACGAATCTTATAGAAACGATAGAAAAAAATATTGTTGATTAATAAAAAATAAGGTTATCCTTAGACAATGGATTGAAAAGGATAACCTCATTTTTATTGAAATAAATGTTCGTATTTTTCTGTACATATATCCATTTCACTTAATTTTTTACGTAAAAACTTATGATCTCGTTTTGGTGTGGCAATGATATAACCCTTTATGATTATATCATTCGTAATTTTTTTCGCTTTTTCTTTTAAAGCAATTTCACCGATTTTTCCTTGGATTTTTTGACGGGCGACATCACGAAAAGGTTTGGGAACCGGTGATACTAGTTCTTCTAGAAGGGAAAGGGTTTCTCGATCCCATAAATCTTTTGTTTTTTCTACATAATAGATTTCCCAATCTAAATCGGATTTCCCGTCTTTTTTTGGAAGGCTTTTTAAAAATTTCCGAAACATAAAAAATCCACCAATTCCAAGTAGGGTTGGGAGTAGAAAGATCCAAAAAAGAATAAACCATTGAAACCAGCCGTTAAACATAAAACTCCTCCTAGAAAAATGAAGTATAATTAAATTAATATTAAAAATATTCAAATCTATTATATCAAAAATATAAATTATGAAAAACAAAGATGATGTATAAAATTTTGTGTAAGCAAATTTCTAGATAAATAAAAATAGGTAGGGTATTCTCAGATTTGCGACCAAACAAATTGAGAAAGGATGACCCTACCTATGTCTAGTAGTATACCTA
>NZ_JAOUSE010000006.1:91302-103451 GCF_025660415.1 Pallidibacillus thermolactis | reverse complement strand
TGCAAGCGATGCTTACTTTTGCTGCCATGAACTTAAAGAAAATGGCAAACTGGACATGGAAAAGACCATGTCCAGCCTAAATAAGATAAGAATCTTAGAAAATGATGAGCAAAAAAAGACAAACCCCAACTCAAATGAAGCATTTGAGTTGGGGTTTGTCGACAGTCTGAAGCTATCCGTCTAACGGATAGCTTTTTTCATTTATTATTTTTTTTGATTTTATGTAAATCACGATCAAACATAAGCCAAGATTGAAAATTTCTTTTCACATAGGCTTCTGCTTCTTCAAAAGTAGCAAATTGTTCATTAAGCTTTTCATCATTATGAATCAACTCATATATATTCTCATCGTTTTTAATAATGTAGCTAATGTCTCCATTACGATTTTCATAATATGTTCCATTTGGTCCATCTTTAATATTGGTTTCATTTTTTTCGGGATCAGGCCGAAGTGGTTCTTGATGAAAAACATCCGTTACAAATAATTTAAATGCTTCCTCAGTTAAGTCGCAACCAGAAGCTTTTGGATGTCCTCCCCCACCAAGTTCTTTGGCAAATTTGGCCACATTAACGGATTCATGTATAGTTCGAAAGCCCACCTTTTTGGTACCGACATTAACGAGAACAATCATATCAAGGTGAGGATTTTTTTTATTCAATGCATTTCCTAGCTCAGACAGATATTGCTCAGCATGGACAATACCAATACAATAGTCACCGACAAAACGTTGGATAATATATTTATTTTTAGCATATATATAACGTTCAATTTTTTTCTCTTCTACATCCATTAATAAGTTTTCCATATCGGTCAATTCAAATTTATCAGGATCTTCCTTAATCCGTTTTAATAAATCTTCTTCAAACTGTTCTCTACCAAACATAAAAAATAAATCATTTAAATGCTTTGCTAAAATATTTTCATTTGCATCCCATTCCCATGTATCATACTGACGAACAAGATCAACAAACTGATCGAGAGCCACCGTTTTTTCCAATTGACCTTTCTCTATTAAAAAATCATAGAATAAGGAAGTGGCACATGTTTTACGTCCATCTTCATACTCAATAACGACTTTTCCCCATGGATATTTATTAAAATGAAGGGCTGTAACATGATGGTCAATCACCTGTACATGTCCGCCATTGTTAAATCGTTCTTCTAATTTTTTTTCAATCGTTGAATTAACAGATAAATCTGTAATAAATAACTTTGTTTCTTTATCATCTTGATGATATTTTAAAAATTGATCGACTCTTTGATTTAAATTCCGGTAAGAGCAATGAAATACATCAACATCGTCACCGAAGGCCAGTTTAGCTACAATGGCCGTTCCTAATCCGTCTAAATCCGAGTCTGTAAATAATTTTACTTTCAAATGTATACCCTCCTAGAACAAAACACAAGTTCATTATGTGTTACATATTACCATTTTATACACCACTTTCATAATAGAAAGAAGCTTTTTAAGCTTATCAATTACTTTTTAAGCAAGTAAAGATTCCTCTGGTGGAGATATATACTCCTCAACAAATTTTAATAATGCACGATTGACGATCTCATTCATTTTTACATATTCCCATGTTGCTCGTTCAAACTCATTTTGGTGATTAACAACATATTCACCACAAATATCCATGCCAACAACTTGGAAATGTCTAACTATATTTTCCAATAAAAATAACAATTGGACAAGGGTCATACTCCCTTGATCCCAATTTGTATACGCTTCTCTTTTATATAATACATCTTTATCAATGCTTATATAAATGTTTTTTTCTTCGGGTAGAAACTGCCGTAGTTCGTGTACGATATCTTGTAAGTGAATGTCTTTTATTTTTTGTTCAGTTATTGTTAAAACCCGTTTGTGCAGTTCATTTGGTAAATCACAAGTTTGATTTTCTTCATTCACACCAATAATGACGACTTTATTTAAATTTGCGTTTCTTTCCAAAGCATATCGTACCCATGATCCACAGGAAATCAGGGAAAAGTCATCTTTTTTCATATCATCATGATGGTCAAAGAGAATTAAAGAGAAGGGGCCTTTTACACGTTCTAGCAATAAGTAAGTGACATAGTGGAAATTTCCGTTACCTATTAATACAAGTGGGCTTACTTGTTTTACTTGAAGCCGTTTTCGAATCTCATTCAATGATTCTGTTTCACAAAAACCATTAGTATGTGGAATATTTGAGCAGCAAATCCAATGATGGGGATAATATTGCAGAAATGTTTGTTCTTTTAAACTATTGTCAAAGTTTAAGTAGGTAATCCTGTGACTTTTATCTTTTTGCTTCATAAATTCATCCTCTCCTAGTCCTAACTTAATTTTAGCATAATGTAAAAAAATTTTTAATTTACAAGGTATCGATTTCCGTTTCTATAAAGAAAAGGACTCATTCGTCCTTATCCATCATCTTTTACAAATCTATTTTTCTTTCACTGATATGACAGAAGTAAATTTACGTTCTATTAAATGGTCTAATTCATCTTCTGTCAACAATCCTAAGGTCACTGCTGCATGAACCTTCGCATCATCTACACGTTTTTCTACCTTGATACAATCAACTAAATTGAGTGATTCTAATTTTCGAACCGCCTCTTCTTCACGGTATTTTTCTGATGTCCGAATATTTCTTTGCAATACATAAGAATCGAAGGTTAGTACTCCCTTTTTATGAGGACCTACCGTTAAATCAAAATATTGATTAAACGTCTTTTTTAATTGCGATAATTCTTTCTCTAGTTTTTTTATTTGTTTATGTATTCGATCATATTTTTTCACCATTTCTTCTGTTATAAGGACTTGTTTGTTTTTCAAATCATCCATAAAAAATCCCCTCCATATCTTTTATTCAAATATATGAAGGGGATTTAGAAAAATAGTACAAGCTTTTTATCTTTAACGAACGTGAATATACGACATTTCTTTCACTTCTAATATATATTTATATTGTAATCTTGTAATATCAAAGATTTTCAACGGATCACGGAACGCTTCCGGGTTTTCTCGTAAATTAGCCAGCTGTTCACTTTTTTGTGCTGTATCTTGTTCCATCTCAGCTACAAGCACTTGTAATTCCTCAAACGATTCTTTAAAGAAAATACGTATATCTCGATCTAGTCCTTGTTCTAATAAAGTGAACGGATTAAGAAATTGACTAGCCACATTTTCAGCAATTTCTTGATAATCTTGACTTTCAATAAATTGCTTATATCGATTTACTAATGATTCTTTGTTATTCGTTAACCGACTTAACACTTTACCAGTACCTTTTAAAAGAATTTGTGATACCGTTGCTCGATTGAAAATATTGACTGGGTGAAAATTCACTTGAACAGTTAAACGATCAATATCCCGCTGCCAGTCCTCCAATATTTTGAAATCACAATGTAATTGCAAGCGGTCCTCTTGTAGCATTGAATTAAAGCCTTCCTTGATTTCTTCAAGAAATATCTTCGCATTTTTCAGCTCTTCTTTAGCAATCGCAAACCAATCATTAACTTTTGAGAGAAAATCCGGCAATATCACTTCATCCATGTATTGTTGAATTTGTTTATTCATTTCTTCGTTTAGTTCAACATGAATTTTTCGAAAATCACGATCCTTTGATACTTGTTTTGACATTTGTTTGAGCACTTTTGGAATTCCTTTTAAAATTTCTTTTCTTGTCTCATCTTTCATTAAGGCGAAAGATTTTCTTATCATTTCAATTTTTTCTTTTTCCATATCTTCTAGTTGATGAATCGCTCCAGTCATCCGTGAAACCAAATCATTATTCCAATGAATCGTTTCATCTAATTGATTTTCAATTTTTGTCCGTTGCTCAAACAAGTCATCTAAAAGACGTTTATTCAAATATAAATAACTCGAAATTCGAAGATTTATATTTTCATGTTTTTGCCATTCATTCGATAGTTTCTGTATAAGTTTTTGTCTTACTTCTCCCTTTTGTTTATAATCTATAATCCTTCCAGTTAATTCGCCTTGTTCAATTGCCTTATTTAGTTGGTAATAAATATCTGTATAATTTTCCTCATCCTTATGAGTATTCATTACAATAAAGTACATTTTCGCTTTTGGAAATTCTTGTTGAATCATTTCTGCCCAACGATATTCCGTTTCAGTGAGCCCAGCTTCATCATCTATAATAAACAAGATTGTATCTGTTAAACATAATGTATCCATTAACTCATTCGTAAAAACAGGTTTAAATGGTAAATCTGGTACATTCACAATTGAGAATTTATTTTGTTGTAAAATTGAATTCGGCATCCGGATATTAATGATCGACGACTTTGTTATCTTATTCCCTTTTCTTTCTTGATAAATATCTTCATAAGAAAGTACATTTGATTTTTCATTATTATATTCGGTAACAATAAATTCTCCACCATTCTGAATTATACAGCTTACGTTTGTATTCCCTCTCTCTATAGCTTGATCATTAATAAAGTGATTAATAAACGCCGCCTTTGCACTACTATGAATTCCAACAATTCCGATAAACATTTGATTAAAATCTACCACTTCATTACTTAATCGTTTTAGTCGTATATTTTTCCGTAGTTGATGCTCATCTGTCCATTTTAATATTGCTTCATGCAGCGCTTTACTTTTTTCCAATACATGAAAATCAAATTCAGTTTGAAATAGTTTTTGTTCTGCTAGACTTAGTAAGTCATTTTCTAGCAGTTCAGGAATAATTTCGTTCCAAGCAAACACAGCGGAAGACGGAAATACTTCATCTTCTTTTTCAACAATACGAATCCAAATATGTAAAAAGTCAGGAATTACAACCTTCAACTTCTCCATAGAGTAAGAACCACCCATGAGTGTATCATAGGTATTTTTATAGATATGAGAAAGCTCCTGCCAATGATAGTCGCTTGAAATTTCGATATCCTTCAAATATCCATTAATTTGTAACAACCAATCAAACAATTGCCCTTCGCTTTCATACTTTTTCCAAAGCGAAACGATTAATTGCTCAAATAAGTCAATATCTAATTCATGACAAATAGTAAGTGCTTGGAAAAAATAGGTCGGTTCGAAGTTTTTGGCATAACCACTACGTATATAATTTTTTAATACTTCAAGCCAGTTTGTGTCCATTGTTCGAATGGATTCTTGTACAACTAAATTTAACGCACTTGACCAATCTTCCCTTTGCTCAAAGAAGCTTCGAGCTAATTTTGCTACATTTGGATAATCCGGATTCAGGGCAACTGCTTGTTTAATAATTTGGTCTGCTCGATTATGATCACTTTGTTGTAAATAGAGGGAAAAGAGTTGTAACAATACTTCCATTTGTAATACAAGGGAATCGGTTTGAATGGATAGATAAATCTCTTCCGCATTTTGGAATAATTCCATTTCTAAGTATGCATCTGCAATATTTTTCCTTGCC
This sequence comes from Pallidibacillus thermolactis, assembly GCF_025660415.1. NCBI lineage: Bacteria > Bacillati > Bacillota > Bacilli > Caryophanales > Bacillaceae > Pallidibacillus > Pallidibacillus thermolactis. Next base: position 98,036 of record NZ_JAOUSE010000006.1, on the reverse strand, counting down.
CACTGCTTAAATTCATTATGCACATTCTCCCATTTAAAAATTGCCGCTTCATAATCTTTGTTTAAAAAGTAAACTTCTCCTTGAGCATAGCGAATAAATGATGCATCTGGTCTATCCTTTTTCTGTTCGTTAAAAAACAGTTCGCCTAATTGTTCGATCGGATGTACCTCAAGATCTTCATCAATTAATGATCGGTAATAACTTTTTGTGATTAATTGTTTTTCATTATTCATCTTCATCACCTAGTTTTAAAAATATAATAATATGAGACTTTCACACTAGCTTCGAGTTTAAATGACAAGGAAATGTTTGGTACGAAAAGATGCTAAAAGTATGACGAAGAAACATAATTGTAAAATATTTTGGAGTCCTATCTATATATTATATAGTAAAAAAATCATGTCATGACATATCGTAATTTTTTTAAATCAATTGTAAGATTTTACATTATAATTATTCTACCAAACAATATTCGCTAAAGTATTGCAAAATCCTTTCATTTTAAAGACATTAATGTATTACAATTAAAAATAGTAAAAAAGACTGTCCGAATTGAACCATTTCTCTTTATTAGACAGTCAACCAATTAATTTTCAAATAGTTTATATGCAATAAATCCAGAAAGTATACCAAAAAGTGCTCCACCTACTACTTCAATCGGCTGATGACCAAGCCGCTCTCGTAATCTTTTGGATTTTTCATCATGATAGTGGTGGTCTTCCTCTCCACGAAGGCGCTCCACTTCCTCTTCAAGATCATTTACTTTAATGGTTAACTCTCCTGATTGTCTGCGAATTCCTTGAGCATCATACATAACAAGTAACCCAAAAACGGTTGCCAATGCAAAATCAATGGTTTTCACGCCTCTTCGTAAGGCAATATATGTTGCCAAAGAAGATACCCCTGCGGAATGAGAACTGGGCATTCCGCCTGTTTCAAAGAACATCTCCCATTCCCATTTCCCATCAGTTATTTTTTTGTAAGGTATTTTTAAAAATTGCGCCAATCCAATTGTCGTAAGTGCCGTCACAATTGGTTTATTCATATTGACCACCTCTTATAATAGCTTGGTTAAAAAGAGGTTGGTTATACATGTTTTTTCCGTATCTTTAGCTGGATATTACGAACAATTTGATTAAACACTTCAGAAAAAATAATCCCCATCGCAATAGCTCCCGCTATGAATAGGACTTTAGCAGCAAGTTGAATGGCAACATTATAATCATTTAAGACAAAGTGACGCATCGCATTATAGGCTAGTCCTCCCGGAACAAGAGGAATCATGCCACCGACTGTAAATATAATAACTGGAGTTTTATAACGTCTTGCAAAATAATAACTAACGATGGCAATAAAGAAGGATGCTACAAAACTTGCAAATACTGCATCAAATGTATTTTCTACCATGAAAAAGTAAATCATCCAACCAAGCATACCGACAAATCCGCACTTTACAATTGCCTGCTTCGGTGCATTAAAAATAATACCAAAACCGCTCGAAGCGATAAAACTGGTTACAAGTTGCTCTAACATTCAATCACTTCCTTTAAAATAGACCAATAATAATCGCAATTCCACTTCCAATAGCCATCGCTGTAAGCAGTGCTTCCGCTCCTTTTGTAATACCGGAGACTAAATGACCAGATATAAGATCCCGAATGGCATTTGTAATGACCAGCCCAGGTACCAGCGGCATGACAGACCCAATGATAATCTTATCGACTTCCATTCCAAATCCGTTATATACAAGTAATAGAGCACATATTCCAATAATTGCTGAAGTTATAAATTCAGAGAAAAACCGTACTCTCACAATGCGATCAATAATTAAAAAACATAAGTAGCCAAATCCACCGGTAATCATTCCTGGAATAAAATCAACCCAACTCCCACGAAACATAATAACAAAGCATCCACTCACGATTGTCGCAGCTAATATTTGAAGCCAATAAGAATAGACGAATGGCGCGCGTTGCACTTCTATTAATTTTTGGTACGCTTCCTGAAGCGTCCATTTTCCTTCACTAATTTCCCGTGACAAACTGTTGACAACAGTAATTTTATTTAAGTCCGTTCCTCTTTTTTCAATCCGTTTCATTTTTGTATTTGTAATTTCATCACCATCAATGGAAAAAACGATCGCTGTAGGTGTTACGTAGCTTTCTACATATTCAGCCCCAAAGCTTTTCGCAATGCGATTCATAGTATCTTCAACTCGATATGTTTCAGCACCACTTTCGAGCATAATTTGCCCCGCCAAAATACAAATCTCATCAATAGTATAATTACGTTTTCTTATATTGTTCAATTTTTATCCACCTTCATTCATTATTAGTGTATCCATGGAATAAAATTGTTGCAAAGTTTATTTTTGAATAGCGTGACGCCCGTCTGTACACAAATGCTAAACATTTTTCGAAACCCCTTTATGTTTAGTCCTTCACATAAATCAAACAAATTGACTATATATTCTAGCGTATAAACTTTATGTTATGAATAAAGGCATTCGACAGGGTTTTCAATGTCCATCTTAACTATACAACAAATATTAAATATATATTTTAGAAAGCCAAAACACAACCCTTAATTCACAGTTATCCATATATTCCCATAACAACAATCGCTTGTTTTTCAATATCATTTCCTATACAATTTAAGAGTTGTCTAATTTTCGGAGATATCCGACGTGGTTCGCAACCATCCCACGTAAAAAAACTAAGGAGAGGATAAAAAGTGAATATTAGAACGATTTCTGTAAGTGGAATTGTAGCTGCACTGTATATTGCTGTCACTTTCTTAGTCCAACCAATTGCTTTCGGTGTACTACAATTACGGCTATCGGAAATGTTTAATCATTTAATTGTTTTTAACAAAAAATATTTCTTCGGCATCGTTATCGGTGTCTTTTTAGCAAATTTGATTTTCTCGCCAATGAAAATTTTAGATATCACATTCGGTGTAGCCCATACTGCCATTTCTTTAGGAATCTTTATTCTTCTTTCAAAATATGTAAAAAACATTTGGGCACGTATGGTGATAAATTCCATTGTTTTTAGTATTATGATTTTTATCATTTCTTGGGAGTTAAACATCGCTTTCGGAACACCATTTTTTAAAACTTGGGGTATATTAATTCTTGGGGAAATTGCAGTTATGCTCATTACAATGCCGATTATGTTTGCTATCCATAAAAATGTTCATTTTGATAAAGTAATAAAATAATTTATAAAAGCTATCCAGACAAGTTTTTCCAACCAAATTGATAAGTTGGTTAAACCATCGGATAGCTTTTTTCATTATAAAATATGAGATGCAATGATACGATCAAGTTTCCGAATATCAACTTTTTTATTTAAATTTAATTTAAATTTCCCTGTTCGAGTCCAAAATTGAATTTCAGCATTATAGTCAAGTCGACCTGCATTTTCGGTGGAATACATGTCGATCGATTTAAAAGGAATCGTATAGATCTCAACCTTTTTTCCTGTAATTCCTTGTTTATCAGCAATAATAAATCGTTTATTTGTTACAACGGCAACATCACGGACCGTACGATAAGCAACCTGGGGTTCTTCACCTTCTATTAAGATCGCTTGAACATCTCGTGGTACGTCTACTTCTTCATAAAACGTCCATTCCATTATAGCATCTACATTTGCCATCCTATCCCTCCTAATCTACTCACTCATAAATAGTATGTACAATTTTTTTAGCGGTTTCCTTTCCATTTTCAATACAATCTGATATCCCTGCTCCATAATACGAACAACCAGCGATGAATATACCTTGAAAATTGTTTTCGAAAATTTTTTCTAGTTTCTTAACCGTTTCTGGATGTGATATATCATAGGTCGGCATTAGGTCAGTCCATTTCGTAATATTGCAAACAACAGGTTTCTCCTTTAATTTTAAACTTTTTTCTATATCTTGCAGTGCTAGATTAATGAGTTCTGACTCACTCATCTTTTTAATTTCCGAAAACTTTGGATGATTATTTTTATAAAATAAACGTATGAGGAGATTGCCATTTTGTGATGTATGTTGCCATTTTCTACTCGACCACGTGCAAGCCCCACAAACTAAAGATTCATTTGATGTCGTAATAAATCCTGTCCCATTTTCAGGTAATATTTCATTTGGAACATGATATCCTAAATAAACACTGATAATCGAATTCATTTGAATCTCAGAAAAAGCATTTGTTAATTCTCTATCGCTGAAAAGTCTTTCTGCTGCATTATGGGGAATACTTAACACAATATAATCAGCTTGGATTTCTTCACCATTTCTAAATTGAACTACATAGCCATTTTCACTACGCTTAATTTCTGTCGCCTCATGATTTAGCCGTATCTTCGTATGGTTAAGTTTTTTTGCAAAACCATCAATAATTGTCGATAAACCATTTTTAAAAGAAAGAAACTTTTTCTCACTATGACCTAAAAATTGTTCTTTATTGACTTCGATTCCTTTTAAAATACTACCGTAACGTTTTTTATAGTCTAACAAGTATGGCATGGTTGATTGGATAGACAAGTCATTCAGATTTCCGGAGTAAACTCCTGATAATACTGGTGCTATTTGTTTTTCTGTTAATTCTTTTCCTAAATAATAGGATAAAAATTCCCCAATCGAATCTGCACCACTAAATTGCCGATCATTGGTATAATAATCCTTTAATGCCTCAACTTTACCTTTAGCAGATACCAATTCCGATTCAACTAGCGCTTTCATACTTGCTGGGATTCCAAAAACCGAATCAGCTGGTATTTGCTTTAATGTGCCATCCACATATAAATAAGACGTGCCGACTGCGTTGTAAACAACCTCATCTTCAAGATCTAATTCTTCAATAATACCGGTATGATTAATTTTTCTTGTCACAATTGAATCTGCACCCGTTTCCATGATAAAACCATCTTGTTTTACCGTACGAATTTTCCCACCTAAAATGGAAGAGGCTTCCGCTAACATAAGATTCACATCTTTGTGCTGGTCAAGGTGCTTTTCTAATTCATAAGCAGTAGATAGCCCTGTTATACCTCCACCAAGGATTAAAACTGTTTTCAATTTTCTTCCTCCTCTTGTTGAAACTCGTCAATTAGTTTTTCAGCTGCCCGTTGATACAATGTACTCATATGGGACAAAGATAAAATCAATAACAATTGTTTTAAATATTCGGAATCGGAATCTGCTAATTGATTTGTTGCTTCCGTTACTTCTTTTACTTTTCCTTTAAAATCTTTCTTAAATCGCTCCTCTTGGTTAAAAATAAGATTAGTATGTGCCTTATACAAATCATCTAGTGTAAAATTTTCATTCAAAACTTTATCGTTTAATTTTTCCAATACTACCTTTATATCATTAATCGTAATTGTCCCTTTTAATTGATAAATAAAACTAATTAATAAAAGATGTTCTTTTGAATATTTCTTGTTTTTAATCGGGAAAAAGAGCCTTCCTTTTGCATAATTATTAATCATCGTTTTTGTAAGTATTTTATCCTTTGGATCTCGTTTTGTTTTGGCATACTTTTTTTCAAATAGTTGAATTACTTGATCCATATATAAATCAATATCAGGAATATCATCTAATGTTAAATGTTCGTTTAAACCTAATTCATCTATAAATTTGTCTATATTAACCATTTTACTCCTCCGTCATTAGTTTGTATGTAGAAATTCCATGGATTTATTGTTACATAAATTTTACCTTTTTTATTTTTGTATGTAAATGTTGACCAGATGATAAAATAGTTATATGATTATAAGTAGTTTTAAAAACTACATAAAAAAGTAAAGGAGATTATGTTATGGAAAATTATATTCGTGAACCAATTAATAGTCTTACACACTTGTTTGGTGCTGTTCTATCTGTTTTTGGATTGGTTGCTTTGATTATGAAAGCAGGGACAACAACTGAATCAGGTCTAGCCATCACTGCAGTTACAATCTTTGGAATTAGTATGATTTTACTTTATTCTGCTTCAACTACCTACCATTGGGTAAAAGCGAAGGATACCATTATTCGCTTTTTCCGGAAATTAGATCATTCGATGATTTTTGTATTGATCGCTGGAACATATGCACCCTTTTGTTTAATTGCTTTAAATGGGGCAATTGGTTGGGGGTTATTTGCAGTAATCGCAGGAATGGCAGTTTGTGGAGTTATTTTTAAAATGGTGTGGTTTCAGTGCCCACGTTGGTTAAGCACAGCCCTTTATATCGGTATGGGATGGATGGCGATATTTGTACTCTCGCCTTTATCAAAATCGTTGGAATTCGGCGGTGTTGTATTATTAATTTTAGGAGGAGTTTTTTATACAATTGGCGGTATTATATATGGGACAGAACCAAAGTTTTTGAAATTTAAAAATTGGGGGTTTCATGAGATTTTCCATATATTTATACTCCTTGGCAGTTTAGCACATTTCTTGAGCATATATTTTTATGTACTGTAAAAAATTTTAGGAGATGTGGAAATTAACTATATAGTGGCTTCCTAACATCTTCTTTTTCATTATAATTTTATGAATTTGTCCATCGGTCAGGGTAGGACCATGATAAAAGATACACCTTGTACACATTATCTTTCTGGATCCTACTCTCTTATTGAACGCACTTTTTCATGCAGCTTTTTTAAAAAAGTGGGTTCAGCTACCTTTTGAACGCACTTTTTCATGCAGCTTTTCCAAAAAAGTGGGTTCAGCTACCTTTTGAACGCACTTTTTCATG
>NZ_JAOUSE010000006.1:0-91202 GCF_025660415.1 Pallidibacillus thermolactis | reverse complement strand
ACTTTTTCATGCAGCTTTTTTAAAAAAGTGGGTTCAGCTACCTTTTGAACGCACTTTTTCATGCAGCTTTTCCAAAAAAGTGGGTTCAGCTACCTTTTGAACGCACTTTTTCATGCAGCTTTTCTAAAAAAGTGGGTTCAGCTACCTTTTGAACGCACTTTTTCATGCAGCTTTTCTAAAAAAGTGGGTTCAGCTACCTTTTGAACACATTTTTAATACTAACTAACAAAAAAAGTGCCTTCACTTACATCATGAAAGCACTTTAACACACATCCTAAATACATCCAGCAGATAGAATACTCCTAACTGTAATTCAGTATTCTTAAAAAATTATTTACTTTGTAGTTGCTTTTCACGTTTTCTTAATTCTATCCGGCGGATTTTACCCGAGGTTGTCTTTGGCAATTCATCAATAAATTCAATTTTTCTAGGATATTTATATGGAGCCGTAAGTTTTTTTACATGATCTTGCAGTTCTGTTGTTAATGCTTCTTCATCAACATTGACTGGTTCCTTCAACACTATGTAAGCCTTTACAATATTTCCGCGAACTGGATCAGGACTTGCAACAACAGCACATTCCCGTACAGCCGGATGTTTTGTTAAGGCATCTTCTACTTCGAACGGCCCAATCGTATAACCTGAACTAATGATAATATCATCACTACGACCTTCGTACCAGAAATAACCATCTTCATCTTTCTGTGCTTGATCGCCAGTTAAATACCAATCCCCACGATAGGATTGCTTCGTTTTTTCTGGATCTTTATAGTATTCCTTAAAAAGAGTAGCTGTACTTTTATGAACCGCAATATCACCAACAACTCCAGGCTTACATGGTTCACCATTTTCATCGATCACTTCAATTTTATAGCCAGGAACAGGTTTACCCATTGAGCCTTCTTTTATTTTCATACCTGGTAAAACACCGACAATCAGTGTATTTTCTGTTTGACCATAACCGTCACGAACAGTAATATTAAATTCCTTTTTAAACGTTTCTATTACTTGAACATTTAGCGGTTCTCCTGCCGATACCGCACTACGTAGATTACTTAAATCGTAGTTAGAAAGATGATCGAGTTTTGACATAAATCGGTATTCCGTTGGTGTACAACATAGAACATTAATTTTAAAATCTTGCAATAACTCAAGATACGTTTCTGCATCAAAACGTCCATTGTAGACAAAAGCTGTTGCACCTAGACCAATCGTGGATACAAATGGGCTCCAAATCCATTTTTGCCAACCGGGTGCTGCTGTTGCCCATACCAAGTCCCCTTCTTTTACGTCAAGCCATTGTTTGGAAGCGATTTGTAGGTGAGCATAGGCCCAACCATGGGTATGTACGACAGCCTTAGGATTTCCGGTAGTACCAGATGTATACGGGAGTATTGAAATATCATCTCTGCTTGTTTTTGCACCTGCATATGTATCGCTTTCATTTGCCGCTAATTCTGATAAAGATGTCCACCCCTCTGTTTTTTCGTCACCAATTGTAAGCTTAAATTTTAACGAAGGTACTTCTTCTGTCATCGAATCAATTTCTGCCGTTAAATGATTGTACACGATCACACCAACTGCTTCAGAATGATTAATTCGATAACTTAAATCTTTTGCGCGTAACATTTCCGAACATGGAATTACAACTATCCCCGCTTTAAGACAAGCTAAATAAATATAATAGGATTCAGGTACTTTTGGAGAGATAATTAAAACTTTATCTCCCTTCTTTATCCCAAGATTTGTTAGCGCATTGCCATACCGATTCATTTTTTCAACTAGTTGTACGTAGGAAATCTCTTTCACTTCCCTATTTACACTTACCCACTTAATAGCAATTTTTTCAGGATTATTAGCATATTTTTCTACTTCTTGTGTGAAATTATAATATTGTGGTGCTACTAAATTTTCCATTCCATCCCCTCCTAGTTGAATTTTCAGTTAAAATTATACTATATTTTAATATTTTTGAATATTATTTTTTATTAATAATTTCGGTAACTTTATAACTGAATAATTACAACGATCGTATTCACACCCATTTTTTGACTTTTGTACAAAAATCTATTATTTTTAATACGATAATAAGGAGGGATTGTATGACTTTACACCATTTTCATTTAAAAGCACATTGGCCAGGACTTCGAAATGATGTAGGGGAAATTGAGGCAGGAAATTTAAAGACGACCGTTTCCATTCCACCAGAAATGGACGGACCGGGTATCGGAACAAATCCGGATGAAATGCTATTAGGAGCAGCAGCGACTTGTTATATCATTACATTAGCTGCCATGATGCAACGAAGTCACTTAGAAAAAGAAGATTTAACTCTGGAATCAGAAGGAATTGTGGATGTAACAGATGGGGTGTTTACATATAAAAAGATTATACATCGGCCGACTATTGTGTTAAAAAAAGAGGCAACTGAACAAGATAAAAAATTAGCCATGCGTCTTGCTGAAAAAGCTGAAAAATCTTGTATGATTTCAAGAGCTATCCAAGGAAATGTTGAATTAGAGTTAGAGGTTACAATCAAGTAAACTATATTTTTACGTACTTCGAAATTTGATAATGATTCAACTGTTGCTGATATAAAATTTATTCAGTAACAAAGCTTTTTTACAATAAATAGGACCGCATTTCTGCGGTCCTAATTTTTTCACTTTAATGTTCGTTTTAAAAATTCCTTTGTCCGATCTTGTTTTGGATTATTAAAGATTTGGTCAGGTGTTCCTTCTTCTGCAATAACACCTTTATCCATAAAGACAATGCGATCTGATACGTCTCTTGCAAAATCCATTTCATGAGTCACAATGATCATTGTTAAACCACTGTTGGCCAAGTTTTTCATTACCTCTAAAACATCACCAACCATTTCAGGATCAAGAGCTGATGTAGGTTCATCAAATAACATAACATCCGGATCCATGCTAAGAGCTCTTGCAATAGCAACCCGTTGTTTTTGACCCCCAGATAGTTGTTTCGGTTTTGCATGAATAAACTGATCCATACCAACAAGCTTTAAATATTTTAAAGCCTTCTTTTCCGCTTCTTCTTTTGAACGTTTCAACACTTTTATTTGTCCAACAGTACAATTACTAAGTACATCATGATTATCAAACAAATTAAAGCTTTGGAAAACCATTCCCATTTTTGTACGGTGATGATTGACATCTTTCATATCTTCTAAAATATTCGTACCTTCAAAAATAATTTTTCCACCACTAGGCTTTTCTAATAAATTGATACAACGTAGTAAGGTTGATTTTCCTGAGCCAGAAGAACCAATAATACTAACAACTTCACCCTTCTTAACAGAAAAATTAATATCTTTTAATACCTCACGTTCACCAAAATATTTGCTCAAATGCTGAATATCAATAATCGTTTCAGTTTGAGCATCTACTTGCTGAGCTAACTTATTCATTATGACCTTCCTTTCAAATCAAGCTCTTAGTCCTTAAACTTCGGCAAATCAACTTGCATTTGATTGCCAACTAAATTGTAATTTTCTGGTCCTTCCAATTTGCGCTCTAGTAACCGTAATATTCTTGTCACTGTAAAAGTCAAGACTAAATAGATAACAGAAGTAATAAAGAACGTTTCAAAGAACATGAAGTTTGCACCGGCAATTGTATTAGAAGCGAAGAACAACTCAGAAACAGATATAACATTTAATACCGATGTATCTTTTATGTTAATGACAAATTCATTACCTGTTGCTGGTAAAATATTTCGAATCGTTTGCGGCAATATAACATTCATCATTGTTTGATAGTGATTCATGCCAATTGCTTGAGCAGCTTCAAATTGTCCCTTATCAATGGATAAAATCCCTCCTCGGACAATTTCTGCCATGTATGCACCAGTGTTTATAGACACAATTAAGTAGGCTGCTGTCATATTATCAATATCGATTCCAAAAGCTAAGTCTAAGCCATAAAAAATAACCATAGCCTGTACCATCATCGGAGTGCCACGGAATACTTCTATATAAAACGAGAGAATCCAATTTATCACACGTAAAAAAATTCGTTTTATTCGATTTTCTGGTGTAGGAATCGTCCGAATCACACCAATAATTAAACCAATAATAGAACCGATAACCGTACCTACAATGGCAATCAATAAGGTTACGCCTGCTCCTCTTAGAAAAGCGTCCCAGTTATTGATAAATATATCGGCAATAACTTCAAAATTCATACTAAATTCCTCCTAGTAGATAAAGAGGAGGATGTCCTACATGGTAATACACTTAAGGACAACCTCGATAAAATTTATTGTGAAGCTGGTTGGTTGCGTATAGCAGCATCCATAATTTCGTCACGCTCTTCTTCAGATATACCAGCTAAGATTTCATTAATCTTTTCTGTTAAATCACTGCCTTTCTTTAACCCCACTGCAATGGCAGTATCTTCATCAGAGGTTTCAAATCCATCTTCAAACTCAACAAACGTAAGTTTATCGTTAGCAGAAGTTGCTGATATTGCTTCTGGCCGTTCAGAAACATAACCGTCAATTTTTCCAGCTTCCAATGCTACACGCATTGTTGAAAAATCATTCATTGCTTGTTGTTTGTTAACACCATCAATTTGGTCAATAACTGAATAATGGAATGTATTTAATTGTGCTGTAATTTTCGCACCACTAAAATCTTGAATGGAAGTAGCATTTTCATATGGACTTCCCTTTTGGACAACCATGACTAAATCAGATTTATAGTAACTATCTGTAAAATCAATGGCTTTTTTACGATCTTCAGTAGGGGACATTCCTGCTATAACCGCATCAATTTTTTCCGAATTTAACGAAGGAATTAAACCTTCCCAATCCGTTTTAACGATTACTAACTCTTTTCCTAGTTCTTCAGCAATTCGTTTTGCAATTTCGACGTCATACCCGCCAGCATATTCTTTCAAACCTTTAATTTGAACAGCACCGTTTGAGTCATCTTTTTGTGACCAGTTAAACGGTGGATACGCTGCTTCTAGTCCGACAACAAATGTATCTTTTTCACTAGAACTTGAACCTGAATCACTACCTCCTCCACAAGCTGCTAAAAACCCGCTTATGAATAATAAAGTTATACATAACATAAATATCTTTCTCATTGAATTCCCTCCTAAAGTATTTTTTACCAATATATCTCTTAACATGAGATAAATATTACTTTTCATTCGTTTTTTCAAACGAAAAAACGACCCGAGGTGAACTCAGGTCGTTGACATGCAAAATTGTGCCGTACAACAAGTCCCCCTACTTTTTCCCTAAATGAGATAGCACAACTCAGGTATACGGGATAAAATACCTGAGACAGTCTTACAGTTATTCACTGTAAGCCCAGCAAGTAATACTGAGAAATATTACAAGCTTCGGCGATATTTCCTCATCTTTGATTCATAGCGTTCTCAAGCTCCTCAAAAGACTATTAAATACCGCGCCTCTACCTCACCGAAGTAGTGAGGATTCTATTAAATTGTCGAATCTATATTACAACTTAACTATCATCTTGTCAACCTAAATAATTGAATTGAAGATTCTAACTTTCAGTGAATATCTTGGATATGATGGTCAACTTAATATAGGTCGCCTCATTGTATGGCGACCTACTCCCTAAAGTTTACGCAACTTCACGTTTGGCAATTTGATTTAATTCTGCTTGAGGAATTTTCCACAGCTCTCTCCATTTTTTAATGGCAGAGACTAAAATAACAACTCCAAGAATCAACATAACTATTGAAAGGACACCGTTTAGTACATTATATCCGTCAGCTACAGGATTTAAGTAGACATTTTTTACCATCCAAATACCTGCGACCATTACGGTTACAAACAAGTAAGCAAGAGGAATCAAACATGTTAACATGTATCTACGTTTTGTTGCAATTTTAAGAATAACTGTTGCACCAACAATTAATCCAATGGATGCCATTAATTGGTTTGAAACGCCGAATAGTGCCCAAACAGAACTAATATCTCCCGATAATAGCAGATATCCCCACATAACACAGGCAAGTGCACTAGCAAATATATTTGCACCGATAGACTTAAGATCTTTCAACGGTTTATAAAATGTGCCTATGAAATCTTGAATTAAATATCGTGCAGTTCTAGTTCCCGCATCAATCGCTGTCAGGATGAACACTGCCTCAAACAATATGACGAATTGATAGAAGAATGAAGCAAGATGATTAAAAAATGGGACCGCTGTAAATATTTCGGTCATTCCTACTGCCAATGTTACCGCTCCACCAGTTCTACCTTCTAAATCCATCTCTACTTTTTCTTCAAGTTCTGATAAGTGGACCGTTTCCATACCTAATTCAGCGAATTTTTCAGGTGATGAGTTAATCGCAAAATAGTCTCCTGGTTGTAAAGAAACAGCTGCAACTAATGCCATAATAGCAACAACACATTCTACTAACATACCGCCAAATGCAATCGGTTTTGCATCTCTCCAGCGATTAATCATTTTCGATGTTGTACCAGAACTAACAAATACGTGGAAACCAGAAATTGCCCCACAGGCAATTGTTATTGAAATAAATGGCCATACTGGACCTGTAACAACCGGACCTCCATCTAGCAATTCAGTAAATGCAGGAAATTGAACAGTCGGATTAATAAAGAGAACACCCACGATTAAAGCACCAAAGACTCCTACTTTCATGAAAGTACTTAGGTAATCACGTGGTTGTAATAATAACCAAACTGGTAAGGCTGCAGCAAAAAATGCATATATTGGTAAAATAATTGCTAAAGTACTACTTTCAAGTGTTAATAGATCACCAAGCCATGTACCTTCAATGTACTGACCAAATATAACAGCAATCATAATTAATGAAAAACCAACAATTGTTGCTAATTTTAGGTTTCCAGTTTTTCTATGATATAATCCTACTCCCATTGCGATAGGGATTGTAATCGCTACCGCAAATGTTCCCCAAGGATTTCTTTCAAGTGCATTTAAAACAACTAATGAAAGTCCTGCCATTGTAATCGTTATAATAAATAACATTGCTAATCCAGTACAAAATCCTGCAACAGGACCAAGCTCTTCTTTAGCAACTTCTGAAAAGGATTTACCATCTCTTCTCATTGATGCAACAAGTACAACAAAATCATGAACAGCTCCCCCAATCACCGCACCAATTAATAGCCACAGTAAACTCGGTAAGTATCCAAATTGAGCTGCTAAGATTGGACCAACGAGTGGGCCTGCAGCAGCTATAGCGGCGAAATGATGTCCAAAGGTAACCCATTTATTTGTTGGGACATAATCTTTTCCATCTTCATGTTTATGGGAAGGCGGTTTCATTTCTTCCTCTAATTCCTCTACTTTAAGGACTTTTGCCGCCATAAAAGTACCATATAACCGATATGCAATCAAAAGTATACAAATAGAACCAATCACGATTGTAACCGCGTTCATAAATATTTCTCCTCCCTCATTCACTAGTTACCGACATTTTACAAAATAAAAACGCTTTTTCTCGTTTTTCATAGTAACTTGCAAAAATCGGGAGGTGAAAAACAAAGACTGGTAGATAAAATACAATTCTTGCTGAAAATGTTGATCATTTGTCACAATTTCCATTTGTTATATGCCAATAAATTGCTTTAAATCTTTAGCATACGTTCTACTTACAGGGACTTTCGAACCATCACTCATTAATAAGTTATATGTGGAATTAAACCACGGTTGTATTTCCATAATTAAATCTGTATTAACTATAAAACTACGGTGAACTTGCAAAAATGGATGGTTGATTAATTTTTTAGCAAATCCTGATAAAGTTTCAGCAACAACATATTCATATTGAATTGTTTTTAATTTACTCTTTCCTTCTTTAGCCTCAAGATATACGATGTCAGCAGGATTAACCAAAATGATTCGTTCATCTAGATTTACAGCTAATTTATCAGTCCTTTCGTTCTTCCCTCTACTGATGTCGACATCTTCGTTATAGCCTTTATTTCTAATATTGTTAACTTTATCTAATGTTTTTTGTATTCTTTTTTCGTCATATGGTTTTAAAACATAATCTACGGCATTTGTATCAAAGGCTTGTAAAGCATATTCGTCATAGGCTGTCACGAAACAAATGGCTGGGACCGATTGCAAACGATCCATTTTTTTTGCTAGGGTCATACCATTTTCTTCATCTAATTGAATATCTAAAAAAACAATATCCGGCTGATTGATGGCAATATCAGTAAAAGCTTCTTCTATATTGTCACTTTCACCGACTACTTTTACCTTCCTTGTCCGATTAAGTATATATTTCAATTCATCTCTTGCTAATGGTTCATCATCAACAACATAAGCTTTAAGCACCTAGACCATTCCCTTCTTCATAGATTGGTAGAATAATTGAAACAGTAGTTCCATAGTATTCTTTACTCTCAATCTTTATACTGGCCTTTCGGTTATAAAGACCGTGCAAGCGCTCAAATATATTAAATAATGCCGTTCCATTCCCTTTTTTCGAATGAACAACTTGTTTACCGAGCTGACTTAATTTTTCCTGGGATATCCCTATTCCATTATCCGTTACTATAATATTTAACTGGTTGTCTTTCAGATAAATTCGAATGTATATAGCCCCTTTATTTTTACTACCAGGAAAACCATAATTAACTGCATTTTCAACAAGTGGTTGTAAAATAAATGGCGGTATTGAGTAGTTTTCCATCTTTGGATCCACTTGAAACTTGAATTGGAATTTCTCTGGAAAACGGGCTTGGACTAAGGCAATATATGCATGCACAACTTCAAGTTCCAGCTTTAATGGTACAAACGGTTGCCTTGCTCCTTGGATATTCCCGCGGAAAAAGGAACTTAATTGCAACAATAACTCGCGTGCTTTCTCAGGATTGGTTCGACAGAGAGCGGAAATTGTATTTAAACTGTTAAACAAAAAATGAGGATGAATTTGTGAATGTAACGCCTTAATCTCAGCATCTTTCAACAACTTCGCCTGTTTCTCTGCTTCCACTAGTTCCAATTGGGTAGAAAATAATTCTGCTAAACCATTCGCTAAATGTTCTTGTACTTGATCTAACTTTGCTGGATTGACAAAGTACATCTTTAATGTCCCAGCTGTTCGATTTTTTACCTTTAAAGGGATGACGATTGCTGCTTTTAACGGACAATCATGTTCCCAACAGCCAATCTCCTCTTTTGAACGAGCAACATCGACTTGCCCCGATCGAAGTACGCGATTTGTTAATTTCGTTTCTGGTTTCAATAATGGCTTATGGTGATCACTAGCTATACCAACATGGGCGAGAACCATTTGTTCATCTGTTATCGCTACTGCATCAGCTTCGGTCATATCAAGAATAATTTCCGATATTTTTTTACAGGATTCAATATTTAGTCCTTCTCGAAAATACGGTAAAGTCTTTTCTGCGATGGAGAATGCTGTATCCGTTTGCAAAACACGCATGCGAACATCTTCTCGTTTAGCATGTTTGATAATGAGCATAAACAACATCGTTCCGAATCCATTAATCACAATCATTGGAAAACTTATAAGTTTAACTAATTCTAAAGCAAGATGAAAAGGTTCTGCAATGAATAGAATAATAATCATTTGAAATGTTTCCATAACCATACCAGTTACAACAGCAAAACCTACGGTTATTTTCTTTCCTGATTCTCCTCTTTTCCTACCTAAATATCCTGCCACAATACCTGCTATTATCGTTGAAATTGAACAAGCAAAAGCAGTAAATCCACCTAGAAAATAACGATGGATACCAGCAATAAGTCCTGAACCAATTCCGACGACTGGTCCACCTATTAAACCACCAATGACAACACCTAGTACTCTCGTATTTGCAATAGCATTATCTTCGTCGATAAACGAATGCCAGCTCATATAATCTGTATATCTATTAAAAACTTCTATTCCCGTATAATTACTAATGATGCCAAACATTCCAAATAAAAGGATTAACATGAGTTTATCTTTACGATCCTGTTCGTTTTGGATTATTTGGCGAAAGGTGCGTAACTGTGCAAGTAAAAAAGCGACGATTAATATAATTCCAGTCTTTTCTAGCATAAACGGTACTAAGGTAAACATAACCACCCTACCTATCATGATGATTTTTACTACAATCGTCTCAATATATTAGTATACAATATACTCATTATGAGTAAAATTACGGTAAACGATTTTACTTTTAAAAAAATGGATCGGTTACCTTATTTTTCACATAGCTTATTCAAATCTTTTATAGTATAATATAATAGTTTTTTACATACATACACATAAATGTTAAAAATCTAACAAAATGAAATAAAGGAGAAGTCTTTTATGTGGTTTCTTTTTGCCATATTAACCACCTTATCATGGGGGGCTGCGGATCTTTTTTATAAAAAAGGTTCAAATGCTAAAGACAAATACAGCCATTTAAAAGTATCTATCATGGTCGGGCTTGTAATGGGGATTCACGCCTTATGTTATATGTTCGTGAAAGGCATTCATTTTGACCCTTTCGACATGGTGAAATACTTACCTGTATCTATTCTTTACATTCTTTCTATGATTATTGGTTATTTTGGACTGCGTTACCTTGAATTATCTATTTCTTCCCCAGTTCAAAACTCATCTGGTGCAATCACTGCCATCTTATTACTTATTTTCTTCCCTCAACCAATCGGTTTGATCAATGTTATTGGAATCGTATTGATTACGGGTGGGGTCATTGGTTTAGGTGTTCTCGAAAAACGAGCACAAACACAAGCTTTGCAATCAGACAAAGTTAATATAGACCCGAAATATCAACTAAGTATTTTAGCAATTACCTTCCCTATTCTTTATGCGATAATCGATGCTTTAGGAACATTTGCTGATGGTATTTATTTAGATGAGTTAGCTTTAATTAGTGAAGATGCAGCACTTTTAGCGTATGAATTTACTTGGTTCATTGTTGCCATTATATGTTATATCTATATACGCATAATAAAAAAAGAAAACTTCCATATTTTAAAAGAGCCAGTACGTGCTACTGCAGCTATCTTTGAAACGGCAGGCCAATTTTTCTATGTGTTTGCAATGGCCAAAAACGCTGTTATTGCAGCACCGCTCATTGCTTCTTATAGCATTGTTTCGGTCATTTTATCTCGTATATTCTTAAGAGAAAAATTAGACAAAGCATACTATTTCGTCATTGCTATCGTATTAATTGGGATTGCGGTTTTAGGTGTCGCAGAAGAATTGTGAAAATAAAGAGGCTATCAATAGGATAACGGTAAGGTTGTTAGTATCGTTTCTTCCTTTGCCAGCCTCTTTTTTTTGATGAACAATGGTTTCTGTTTCTCTCCATATCACTTGAATTTAGGTAACTGCTGAAATTATTCCCTCTTCATTAAACCATATTTAATTAATTCCTTTAAGTGACGATTCCACTCCTCTTTCGGCACATGAAAATGGTTTGGAATCGTAAGTGATTGAAAAATATAAGCAAGAATTAAAGAATCAGGTATATCTTGTTTTAAGACTTTTTCTTTTTTACCAAGATTGATAAAATTCTGTAACAAACGATACATTTCTAAATGTAACTTCTCTAGTTCTTCTTGATTTTTTTTTACCCTTTGATTACTTTTCCCATTAATCTGCTTACCAATTTCAATGAAGGTATGGACATTCATACGATCAAAAATTTGCTTCATTAAAAATTCAAACTGATCTTCAAAGGTTTGATAATTGTCAATATATTGCAATTCAGAAAGAAAGGCATTTAACTCGTGAATCATAAAAGCTGTAATAAGTTCGTCCTTATTCGCATAATATTTATAAATTGTTCCCCTTGATACCCCTAAATGTTCCGCTAAAATACTGAAGGTAAAACCTTCATATCCATTTTTTAATAGAAGATTTTTCACAGCTTGAAAAAGCTCGATTAACGTAAATTTCCGTTCCCGCGCCAATCCTATCACCCCTTATATAAATTACCATAATCAATACACGAAAAAAGGAGGAACAGAACGTCCTCCCAAATTACAATTAATTAATCTTAGTGTAATTTTGCTTTTTCTAATTCACCAAGGAATTTATCATTTAATACTTTAATATACGTACCCTTCATACCGAGTGAGCGGGATTCGATGACACCAGCACTTTCTAGTTTTCTAAGCGCATTAACAATAACAGAACGAGTAATTCCAACGCGATCCGCCACTTTGGAAGCTACTAAAATTCCTTCTTTTCCGTCTAATTCCTCAAAAATATGCTCAACCGCTTCAAGTTCACTGTAAGATAGAGAAGAAATCGCAATTTGTACTGCTGCTTGGCTACGAGCTTCTTCTTCTAGTTCTTCCGATTCAGCACGTAAAATTTCCATACCAACAACAGTAGCACCATATTCTGCTAATACAAGATCATCATCTTCAAATTCTTGATCTAAACGGGAAAGTATTAATGTTCCTAAGCGTTTACCACCGCCGTTAATCGGAACAATTGTAGTTAATGCATTTGGAAGGATTTCATGATTATCCATAGGAAATGCAGTATATTCACTATCAACACCTAGATTTGCTGTCGTTTCACGAATGTTAAATAGATTGTTTGCATATTCTTCAGAAAACTGTTTTTCATCTATCATCTTTTTAAGTTTTTCACTTTCTACCCGTTGAGGTACTTCTAAACCTAAAAGTTTCCCTTTTCTGCTGACAACATAAACATTGGCATCAATTACCTCACTCAATGTATCAGCCATCTCTTCAAAATTTACTGGTCTAGCACCAGTACTTTGCAACAATGCATTAATTTTTCTTGTTTTTGCTAATAAGTCCACATTAAATCCTCCTATATTTTTTATTATTATGTGTATTTTTTATAAAAATAATCGTAGGACTTTTCTATATCTTATGCCCTCTGTTTATTCTAGAAATTTATGTCGTTAATAACTTCACAAAAAAGTCCTTAAAATAATGAGTAGAACACATCTCTACCCAAAAAATAATAATAATATAAAATTCGACAAAATACAACAAATACATTAGAACTTTTAGAATTGTTTAACACGAGGTTGTGAACTTAGATCCAATTATTTTAATAAAAGTAAATGGATCTACTACTTTTTGTTACATATAAGGAAGATTACTATAAAAAGTAAAATTAAATCATATCAAAATATAGAGTTTTATCGAATATCATCATTGAATTAAAAGTATTCTTCCATAATATGGCTTCTAACAAAATTTGGCCCAAAATGTGGACAAAATTTAAAGAATACTCCGTTTGAGTAACAAATTATACGAATGTTATTCTGAACATATACTTCGTTCGAAATCAGCAATAATTTAAGGAGTGTTTATTTTGTTAAATTTCAACTGGAAAAAGTTAATTCTGATTACAATGGTATCCGTTATGTTTTTTATAGTAGGATGTGGAAATAACAATACTGAAAGCAGTATAAATGAAGATGGATCAACCAATTATAGTAAGGCAGTAGATTATACGATTATCGGCATTGAACCAGGAGCCGGAATAACCCAACAAGCAAAAGAAACGTTAGAAGAATACGAAAATCTAGCCGGTTGGGAGCTCCAAGAAAGTTCTACAGCCGGCATGTTGGCCGAACTAGAAAATGCGATTAAAAATAAGGATCCGATTATTATTACAGGTTGGAATCCACATTACAAGTTTTCTCAATATGATTTAAAATATTTAGAAGATCCAAAAGGCTCTTTTGGTGGCGAGGAATCTATTCATACAATTGTTAGAAAAGGATTAAAGGAAGACATGCCTAACGCTTATAAAATTCTTAATCAATTCCATTGGGATGTCAAAGATATGGAATCGGTCATGTTAGAAGCACAAGAAACTTCTTTTGAAGAAGCTGCTAAAAATTGGATTAAAGCTAATCAAGATAAGGTAACTCAATGGATTAAAGATACTGAACCTGTTAACGGAAAATCTATAGAATTAGTATCAACACCTTGGGATACTGAACGAGCTTCAAGTGAGGTACTTAAACAAGTACTAGAGAAACAAGGATTTAATGTTAAAGTAACACCCGTTGATCCTGCTGTCGTTTTCCAAGCAATCGCAGATGGTGAAGCGGATGCATCTCAAGCACCATGGTTACCTTCAACTCACAAACCATTTTATGAAAAATATAAGGACGATATTGTCGACCTAGGCGAAAACTTAAAAGGTACAAGAACCGGCCTTGTCGTTCCAACTTACATGAATATTGACTCCATTGACGATCTTCAACCTAAAGATGGATAATAAAAGTGAACATAACTTCATTGCATTGATTTAAAAAGGAGAATTCGAATCATATTCGAATTCTCCTTTTATCAATTAAATATTTATACAGGTTGTTCAACTGTTTCCTTTTCTTCAACGTTTTCCTCTTCTTCTTCCGAACCCGTTGATACAACTGAAACAATCGTTTCATCATCTTCATGATTAATTTTAATTGATTGATAGTCATCTCTAATATCCGCAACTTTAACTGTATCGCCAACTGCTAAATTCGTTACATCAACTGTAATTTTTTCAGGGATTTCTGTTACTCTTGCTGTAATATCTAGATCATGTAAAACTAGTTGTAAAGTGCCACCGAGTTTCGTTCCTTTGGCCACCCCTTCAACAACAACTGGAACATTCGTATCAATTTCGCTTTTCTGATCAACAAATAAAAAATCGGCATGGATGACATCCTGAGTAAGACGATCTACTTGATAGTCCCCTAGAATTACTTTTTTTACTTCGCCATCAATTATCATATCAATAACTGCATTTCTGCCGTGTTTTCTTAATACTTTCAATAATTCTCCCTTTTTTAAAGAGATTGCCGTTGTTTCTTCCTTATTACCATAAGCAACTGCGGGAACATAACCATTTTTTCTTAATTGGCTTACCACTGATCTCTTAAAATCCTTTCGAACTTCTGCGACTAACGCTGTACTCATAGCTCGTCACCTTCCGTTTTCAGAATTTTAGACATCTGTGTAACCAATGATGTAATATATCCTATTACACTATCATTATATTAAATTGTGTATTTTTTATCAAAATTTTTGAACAATTATTATACTCATATGTAAACTTAAAGTATAGCTAGTAGGTACACATATATAAAGGAACTGTCCAGAAAGTCTGAATATAGGGATCATTGTAAGGTATGTTGAGGGACGCGCATCCAATTGGGCGACCTCAGCGCAAGTACGTTTGCGGGGTTTTCGGCCCATGTGCCTGGACGCTTTTATGCAAAAATTGCTGTTCCCGCTTGAATCGTCACCAACTCCCCCTTCAAAATTCCGCTTTTTTAGACTTATTGGACAGCCCCCACTATTAATCGGTTAAATTATCCGATATTCTTTTTCGTTTTAGAAAGTGCTGCTTCATCTACAACAACCGTTACATTATCATGGTTTCTTAATATAGAAGCTGGAAAGTC
Organism: Pallidibacillus thermolactis; assembly: GCF_025660415.1. Lineage (NCBI taxonomy): Bacteria > Bacillati > Bacillota > Bacilli > Caryophanales > Bacillaceae > Pallidibacillus > Pallidibacillus thermolactis. Next base: position 75,770 of record NZ_JAOUSE010000006.1, on the reverse strand, counting down.
TTCACTTACTTCTTCTTTATCTAATAAACGAGCCACTGCATCTGCTTTACTTTCCCCGGAAACAATTAATAAAATTTCTTTACTTTCCATAATTGTACCGATTCCCATCGTAATGGCTTGTTTTGGCACATCATCTAAAGATGCAAAAAATCTTGAATTAGCTTTACGAGTAGATTCGTCTAATTCAACGACATGTGTTCTTTGTGTAAATGGAGTACCTGGTTCATTAAATCCAATATGACCATTCATTCCCATGCCTAATAATTGCACATCAATTTTTCCTACTTTTTGAATTCGTTGCTCATATTCTTGACACTCTTTTTGTAAATCAGGTGCCACACCATTTGGAAGGTTTACATTTTCTTTTGTAATATCAACATGATTAAATAACTTTTCCATCATATAAAAGTGATAGCTATTTGGATCATTTTTATCTAATCCCACGTATTCATCTAAGTTAAACGTTGTAACATTTTTGAATGAAACTTTTCCTTCTTTATACTTTTTTATCAACTCTTCATATAATCCTTCTGGGGTTGATCCAGTAGCCAATCCAAGAACAGGCTTATCTAACTCTGCAATTCTTTTAACAAGATAATCAGCTGCATATCGACTCATTTCATCATAATCTTTTACTTTCACAATTTTCATTGCTATTTCGCTCCTTTCAAGGCAATATTGCACAACAAAATAGTAATATATACTCAATTTATTTTATCATTTTCATTATAAATACTAATACGTATTTTTTCCTCGTTTTCTAAAAAAGTATGTACATTTATTTATTATATTCATATACCTAAAAGACACTACATATAAGAGAGAATTTACGTTATTTCAAATAAGTTTACTACTTATTCAACCAAATAATTCAGATAAAGCTCTTAAATAAGACCCCATATCACCTAGCAACAATATGTAAAATGTATCACACTTAAACTTACTATACCGATATTATTGACAAATAACAATACAGAATAAAAACTGTCGAGAATTTGACATATTTACCTAATCCTTGATATTTGTGACATTTTTATATAAGAAAATGAACTATTGTAATTGAGACTATGGTTCGCTTTCTTTTTAATAAAACATCAAAGCCTATCCTCACTTTCCAAAAAGTAAAAGATGACTATACATTAAAACGCATTTTCAAAGACTTGTCTAAAAAGTTTTTTCGATAACTTCAATATGAAGTTATCATGTGATCATCTGGGAACATTGCCTAGAAGTATTGCGCTTATAAACAAAACGATAATTAGGCTAGTTTTGGGAATACAGTGATTATATAAAGAAGAATTAAAAAACTTATCCCATATTTTTTTAGAAAAAGCAGAACTCGATTAAAAGAAGTCATTGAAATTGCTCAAAATCGTGGTGAACTCATTGATAAACCAGTTATCCAAATTATAAATATGGTAGGGACCACAATCGCTGGATTTCTTATTACCCGTTTTGCTCTCTTAAATGTACAAGCAACAATGAAATCGATGAATTTTGTTAATTTTATCATGAATGGAATTTGACGAAATTGAAACAAGGACAGGTCTCTTTGCGCCCATTGGCACGAAGAACCTGTCCTTCTGTATTAAAGTTGTGCCTCCTTTGAGTTTGAATTGACTGCTTTTTCTTCTTTGATTTTTTCTTGTAAACGTTTCGTTTCCATAACTATAATTCCAGATAATCCAATAAGAGCAATTAAGTTCGGAACAGCCATCAAACCATTCAAAATATCTGCTAATGACCATATGAGATCTAAAGAGGTCGTAGCACCTACAAAGATAAAAAGTACAAAAACTGTGCGATAGCCCCATACTGCTTTTGGACTTTTAAATAAGTATTGAAAACATTTTTCACCGTAATAACCCCATCCAAGAATTGTTGAAGAAGCAAAAAATAATAATCCGAATGTGATTAAATATGGACCAATGTCTCCAATTAATAAACCGAAAGCCTCTGATGTTAAAACGCCAGCAGCAATGCTTTTATCTTCCCATAAACCAGACATCACTATGGTAATCCCCGTAATCGAACAAATCATTAATGTATCGAAAAATACTTGAGTCATTGAAACCAATGCCTGTCTGCCCGGTAAATCTGTTTTTGCAGCAGCTGCAGCAATTGGGGCAGAACCCATACCCGCTTCATTTGAGAATAGACCACGTGCTACCCCATAACGAATGACCGCACCGACAGTTCCTCCAAGAGCAGCCTCACCAGAAAAAGCATGGGTAAAAATAGTGGCAATTGCTTCAGGTACTAAATTAATATTTACAATCATGACATAAATACCAGCTAAAATATAAAAGAGTGCCATAAATGGAACAAAATAAGATGTAACCCGACCAATCCATTTTATTCCACCTAGAATAACAAGTCCTGCAAAAAGAACTAGAACAAGCCCTGTTACCCACGCTGGTATAGAAAAGGTGCTGTTCATTAAATCGCTAACAGCTTTTGCTTGCGTGCCATTACCAATTCCAAAAGCTGCCAACGATCCAAAAATCGCAAACAATACAGCTAGCCATTTCTGTTTAAGTCCATGTTCTAAATAATACATTGGACCGCCTGCCATATTCCCTTGTGAATCTTTTACCCGATATTTAACAGCTAAAATGGCCTCACCATATTTAGTTGCCATCCCAAATAATCCGGCTAAAAACATCCAAAAAACTGCACCTGGACCGCCAAGCACAATCGCAGTCGCAACTCCAACAATATTACCAGTACCGATGGTGGCTGCTGATGCCGTTGTTAATGCTTGAAAATGGGAAATATCCCCTTCTGAAGAATGATCTTGATTCGGTGAAAAAGTTAATTTAAAGGCATAACCTAATGTACGAATTTGTAGAAAACCTAGACGAAATGTTAAATAAATACCAGTACCAACTAACAGAACAATTAAAGGAACACCCCAAACAAAATCACTAATATTTCCTAACAACTTTTCTAATTGTTCCATATGTTATACCCCCTATATCAATCCACAGATTTTAGATACCGTCTTCCTCCCTTCTATCTTTATTTTATAGGGACTGAATTTTCGCATTTGTCCCATAATTATAATAAATACAAAAACAGGAAACATGTCAAGATATTTTTGAAAGGATTATTCTTTTCTACCTACTTCTAATGTACTTCTTAAGCTAGAATGCTTCTAATCATAAAGTCACTAGAACTTTTCAAAAAAATAAAAAGAACACCTTACCCTTTTTCAATCAAGGTAGGTGTTCTGGTCTCATCTACAAGATTTTCATTTTCTTTATAACCATTTGCTGATCCAAGTCCCATAAAACGATTTCACCATTTTCATAATAGGCACATGATCGTGAACCGTCTTTAGGAATTGTCGTACTTCCTGGATTCAATACAATCATCCCATTTTTTTCTTCCAAAACTTTAATATGGGTATGACCTGAAACGACTACATGACATCCTAGTTCTTTCGCCTTTTGAATCCGCTCTTCTTCTGTTTCTTCATAACCATGTATGAGAAAAAATTTATACCGATCAAATTCAACAATGGTTGATTTTTTGGAGAGATCATGTTCTAACACCATTTCATCCACATCCGCATCACAGTTACCACGTACATAAATGATATCTTGCCGTTGGCTAAGTTGCTCGGCTAACTTTTTCGGGTTATACGTTTTAGGCAGGTCATTGCGCGGACCGTGATAAAGAACATCACCGAGATGGCAAATTTTCTCGGCATCATTTAACACTTCTAATGCTTCTAACGTATCCAAAAATCCTCCATGTGTGTCGCTAATAAAACCTAATTTCAATTCCACTCACCCTTACTTAGTTAGTTTGATCATTGCCATCACATTTCGTCATTTAAAAAGATTGACTATTTTACAAATAGCTATTTAAACCTTAAATATGTCCCTACTCTATTAAGTATATAATAAAACACAAAAAATGAATAAATTCATCTCTTTACGTAAACCGGATATTTTATTAAAAAATGTCAAACCTAAAATAAACATACTTTTAAACAAGGACTATGGGAGGAAGCAATATGAAAAAATGGTTTAAATTACTTACAAGTATATTACTTGTTTTTAGTTTAACTGCTTGTGGCGAGAATGGTACAGACGAAGGAAAAAATAAAGATACAGAAGAAGTGCATGAGAACCATGATCAAGATGATAAAGTAAAAGAAAGTGAAATCGGTAAACTTACAGTAGTTAAACAGAAAAAAGATCTAAATCAGACTATTAAAAGTGGTCCAATGAACATTACAATTACAAGTATTCAGGCGGCAACACTACAACCAAACGACGAATATAAAGAAGCATTTTTTGACAATAAAGACGAAGTAACAATCGTTACAATTGCAATGAAAGTTGAAAATACATCCGAAGACACAATTAGTATATATCCGAATCAAGCAGCATTAACAACAAATACCGGTGAACAAGTAGACGCTGATATGCTATTATCCGATGATATTGGTGGGGAATTTTTTGGCAAAGTAAATAAAGAAGGCGATGTAATTTTCCAACTTGACGCACCCGCAGACGAAATTACAAAAGTAAAATATATTGTGGATGGTGCTCATGACACGGATTATAATTCATTGAGTGATCAAATACAAGTTGATTTAGAATTTTAAAAGGACAAGGCTATAATTCCTTGTCCTTCAACATTTTAGACAGTTTTATGAAAAAATTTAGAGAGGACATATATAAAGCGATGCAACCTTTTTATGTGTAAATATATAACGATATGCACGACTTATAATATGGGAGTTTCATCTTTCTCAATATAAAAATCAATGTTTTCTTGATTAATTTCTTCGTTTGATATATGTCTTAATTTTGATGCTGGAATATTTCAAGCTCTCCAGCTATTCCTCCACCTTTAACCTATATGATAATCATATCTATTTAGTAAAAAACTCACGTGTTAATTTCATAAATTCTGATACCATTTCAGGCAAAAAACGATTTTTTTCATATGCGAGATAAACGGTTCTTCGAATGTCCATATCAACGATCTTCCTCACAATATATTTTCCATTTCTTGTGTACTTCACATAATTTTCTGGTACGATTGTGACTCCTAACTTATTTTCAACTAGTTGAGATGCGGTTTCAAATCGTTCGATTTCAAATTGAATATTTGGTCGTAAGCCGAGTTGCATAAATGCTTGTAAGATGTCTTCTCTAGACTGAAACCCTTGTTTGCAAACAATAAAAGAATCATTTGCTAAATCCTGTAATTTGACAGTTTTCTTCCTTTGTAATGAATGATCAATTGGCAGTAAAGCGACAAGCTTTTCCTTGTATAAGGGTATTACGTCAATATCATTATTCCGGATATATTGGTTTGTAATTGCCAAATGAATATCAAAATTAAGGAGTGCGTCTTCAACATTTTGTAAGCTTAAAATTTCTAATAATCTTACTCTAACGTCCGAATATTTCTTTTTAAAATTTATAATAACATTAGGCACCCAAACAAGAGAACTCTCTATTAAACCAATGGACAATTCAAATGGACCCTTTTCCTTCATTTTATTTGCTTCTTCTTTAATTAAATTAAAGTGTTGAATTAATTTTAATGCTTCCGAATAAAAGTATTTTCCTTCAGCAGTTACACGAAAGGAACGTGTATTTCTGTCAATTAATTGAATACCAACTTCTTCTTCAAGTCTCTTAATTGCATTACTCAAGGATGGCTGTGAAATATGAAGTTGTTCCGCTGCTTTTGTAAACCCTCTTTGATTCACTACAGTTATAAAATATTGTAATTCCCGAACATCCATCAAAATCATCCTAAATTATAGTTTTTATTTATAAACCGATTAAAAATTAATATTTGTTAACGAATCATACCATAGTTATAATATTTTTAAAAGTGTATCAAGTCAGAAAATATATTAGGAGGTGAGTTCAAATTTATAAACAGCCTCAGAGTCAACTTTGGCAGGGGAGAAATGACGGTCCAGATTCATTAAGCTCAAGGATCTTCCAAAAGGTGGAATTACAAACCATTGAATCCATAAAAACCTATAAGGGTACCAACAGCTTTTGTATTATGGGATTTGAATGTGATGAAGGGGTAAGACGCAATAAAGGTCGAATTGGTGCAGCAGAAGCACCTAAAGAAATTAGACGATATCTTGCAAGTATACCTTATCACTTCAATGAAAATGTAAAGTTAATCGATACTGGTAATACGGTTTGTGAAGGGACAAATTTGGAAGCTGCACAAAAAGAATTAGGGCATTATATAAAAACTATTTTACAAGCTTCTGCTTTTCCTGTCATTCTGGGTGGAGGACATGAGACTTTGTATGGACATTATTTAGGTGTCCGTTCTTATCTCGGAGATTCCGTGTCCTTAGGAATAATTAATATTGATGCACATTTTGATATGAGAAATGATTCGTTACCTTCTTCAGGTACTATGTTTAAACAAATATTAGAAGAAGATCAAAATACAAGCTATCTTGTTCTTGGTATTCAAAAGTATGGAAATACAAAGAGATTGTTTAATACTGCTGAGAAATACAATTGTATTTATATTCTCGAAGAAGATATTGAAAATTACCCAAAAACTTTCCAAGTCATTGATCACTTTTGTAAGAAACATGATGCAATCATTTTTACCCTTTGTACAGATGCAATCTGTTCAGATGCAGCACCTGGCGTAAGTGCACCTTCTCCTTTCGGTTTAAATAAGAAGGTCGTACGCAATTTGATAAAATACATTTCGAAAAAAACAAATTTACTAAGTTTTGATATTTCAGAGGTTAATCCTTTGCTTGACCAGGATGGAAAAACCTCAAGACTAGCAGCCTATTTAATTGCTGAACTCATATCAAATAGACAGAATATTGTAAGCGCTTAACTTTTTTTAAGAAAGGGGATCCGCTTATGAAACAAATCAATCAATATAGAGGTTCAACGCTTCATACAAAAGGATGGATTCAAGAAGCTGCTTTGAGAATGTTGAATAATAATTTAAATCCGGAAGTAGCTGAAAACCCTGATGAATTAATTGTTTATGGTGGTATAGGGAAAGCTGCTCGTAACTGGGAAAGTTATGAAGCAATTGTACGCGAATTGAAACAATTGGAAAATGACGAAACACTTCTAATCCAATCCGGTAAGCCGGTGGCCGTCTTTCGAACTCATTCAGATGCACCCCGTGTTCTGATTGCCAATTCAAATTTAGTACCTGCATGGGCAAATTGGGAGCATTTCCAAGAATTAGAAAAAAGAGGATTAATGATGTACGGTCAAATGACCGCTGGTAGCTGGATATATATTGGAAGTCAAGGGATTGTTCAAGGAACTTATGAAACATTTGCTGAATTAGCACGCCAACACTTTAATCGTACCTTAAAAGGAAAAATTACTTTAACGGCAGGACTTGGTGGTATGGGGGGAGCTCAGCCACTTGCTGTTACCATGAATGAAGGTGTTTGTATTGCTATTGATGTTGATCCGATTCGTATTAAGCGCCGGATAAAAACTAGATATTTAGATATCTCAACAGATAATGTAAATGAAGCGATTCGTTTAGCTAAAGATGCAGCAACCAAGGGACAACCTCTTTCAATTGGACTATTAGGAAATGCAGCAGAAATCTTGCCAAAAATGTTAGAAATGGGCTTTATTCCTGATGTTCTTACTGACCAAACATCTGCCCACGATCCACTAAACGGCTATATTCCTGCCAATTATACTCTAGATGAAGCAGCAGAATTGCGAAGCAAAAATAAAAAGAAATATATACAACTCTCAAAGAAAAGTATTGCAACCCATGTAAAGGCGATGTTGGAGATGCAAAAGCAAGGTGCAATTACCTTTGATTACGGAAATAATATACGTCAAATCGCTAAAGATGAAGGTGTGGAAAATGCTTTTGATTTTCCTGGCTTTGTTCCTGCTTACATCCGACCACAATTTTGTGAAGGGAAAGGTCCTTTCCGCTGGGTAGCACTGTCAGGAGATCCTGAAGATATATACAAAACGGATGATGTAATTTTAAATGAATTTAGCTACAATGAATCTCTTTGTAACTGGATTCGGATGGCAAGAGAAAAGATTGCCTTTCAAGGCCTACCGTCTCGTATTTGTTGGCTTGGTTACGGAGAACGAACCCGTTTTGGAAAAATAATCAATGAGATGGTCGCAAAAGGCAAATTAAAAGCACCGATCGTGATCGGAAGAGACCATTTGGATTCTGGTTCTGTGGCTTCACCAAATAGAGAAACTGAAGGTATGAAAGATGGTAGTGATGCTGTAGCAGATTGGCCAATTTTAAACGCACTTATTAATGCTGTTGGTGGAGCAAGTTGGGTTAGTGTTCATCACGGTGGTGGTGTTGGAATGGGATATTCTATCCATGCTGGAATGGTTATCGTTGCGGATGGAACAAAAGAAGCCGAAAAACGCCTTGAAAGAGTCTTGACGACTGATCCAGGTATGGGTGTTGTTCGTCATGCTGATGCAGGTTATGAACTTGCAATTAAGACTGCAAAAGAAAAAGGAGTTCATATACCTATGTTGACAACTAAAATATCTCATCAAAAATCAAATTAATAATATTTAAATACGCTCCGCTGATGAAACTGAATCAGCGGTTTTACTTCAATAGTTAAATATTTGTTAAGCAAATCGTCATTTTAAAGAGCTTCTTTTCATAAATCATCAAGATGAGGTGATTAATATTGCTATACCTTCACAATGCAAACCAATTGATTACTGTTAGTGGACACTCTGATTCACCCGCAAGAAAAGAACAAATGCAAGATTTGAAGATGATTGAAAACGGTAGTCTATTAATCTCTGATGGGATAATTTTCGACTTAGGTACAGATGAGGAACTGAGAAAGAAATACCCTGATCTCATTGAAAATGCAGAAAAAATAAACGCCCGAAACAAAATTATTACACCAGGTCTTATAGAGCCCCACACCCATCTAGTTTATGCGGGCTCAAGAGAAAATGAATATGTGATGAGACTTAAAGGAAACAGCTATATGGACATAATGAATGCTGGTGGTGGAATCCATGCAACAACTCGTGCAACCCAACGAGCAAGCTTCCAGCAATTGTACAAAGAAACGAAAAGTAGATTAGATACTTTCTTAAAACAAGGTGTTACAACAGTTGAAATAAAAAGTGGTTACGGACTTACTCTTGAGCATGAATTGAAACAATTAAATGTCTCTAAAAAATTAAATGAAGATCATCCAATTGATATTGTCTCTACATTTATGGGAGCACACGCAATCCCCACTAATTATAAAAATAACCCTGATGACTTCGTTGAAATAGTCGTTGAAGAAATGATTCCTACTGTAGCAGAATTAGGTTTAGCTGAATTTAATGATGTTTTTTGTGAAAAAGGTGTATTCACACCGGAACAATCTAGATTAATACTAGAGGCAGGAAAACGTTACGGTCTATCACCAAAAATTCACGCTGATGAAATAGAACCTTATGGTGGAGCAGAAATAGCAGCAGAAGTTGGAGCAATATCAGCAGATCATTTATTAAAAGCATCAGAAACTGGAATAAAAAAGATGGTTGAGTCCAATGTTATTGGAGTACTCCTTCCCGGTACTGCATTTTTCTTAATGGCAGAATTCGCACCTGCACGCAAAATGATTGATAGTGGATTACCAATCGCTCTTTCTACTGATTCAAATCCGGGTTCATCTCCGACTCTATCCTTACAATTTATTATGAATTTAGGATGTTTAAAAATGGGAATGACACCTGAAGAAGTTCTTACAGCAACAACAATTAATGCAGCCCATGCAATTGATCGAGCAAAGGAAATCGGCAGTTTGGAACCAGGGAAAAAAGCGGATATCGTTATATTTGATGTCCCGAATTATCTATACTTATCTTATCAATATGGAATGAATCATGTTGATACCGTTATTAAAAATGGAATACCTGTTGTAAAACATGGAATCGCTGTTGGTGAAAATTAATTTTAATAAAATGGAGGTACAATAATGAGTAAACCTGAAGCTGGTGTTCCTCAAGTGCAGGTCGAACCTTCAAAGAATTGGAAACATATTACAAAGTTAGCATTTTATAGTTTTATGGGTATCTTTATGTTTTTTATACCTATTACTATCAACGGAAATACATCAATACCATTGGATCATATTGTAACTTGGACTCGTAACAACCTTTCCACTTTCGTTCCATATTATATACTGATTACAATTGCACTAGGTTCTCTATATCCGTTTATGAATGGTACGTGGAAGCAAAACAAAGTAAATGTTGTTATGTCTATTTTTAAAGTTTTGGGTCTGGTTACAGCCGTTTTGTTATTTTTTAATATTGGGCCGACATGGCTTTTTGACCCAAGTATAGGCCCATTTCTCTTTAATAGCTTAGTCACACCAGTTGGCATATTAGTTCCTATAGGTGCAGTATTTCTTGCTATGCTAACCGGATTTGGTTTGTTGGAATTTGTAGGTGTATTAATGCAACCTTTTATGCGTCCGATTTGGAAAACGCCGGGAAGATCAGCCATTGATGCAGTAGCATCTTTTGTTGGTAGTTATTCTATTGGTTTATTAATTACGAATCGAATTTTTAAAGAAGGAAAATACACGATTAAAGAAGCAACAATTATTGCAACTGGTTTTTCCACTGTTTCTGCCACTTTCATGATTGTAGTAGCCAATACTTTAGGGCTAATGGAAAGATGGAATATCTATTTTTGGACTACATTAATTGTTACATTTACAGTAACAGCAATCACGGTTCGATTATGGCCAATAAACAAAATAAGTAATCATTATTATCAAAATAGAGAAGGAACACCAGAAGTAATTGTTAAAAAACAGCGAATAAAAACAGCTTGGCATGAGGCAATGAAAGTTGCACGAAACACACCAAATTTACTCCAACTAACATGGATTAATCTTAAAGATGGATATAAAATGACGATGGCAATATTACCATCCATTATGTCTATTGGCCTCCTGGGCCTCGTACTCGCTGAATATACCTCTGTTTTTGATATTATAGGATATATTTTCTTCCCATTTACTTGGATAGCACAACTACCTGATCCACTATTGGCAGCCAAAGCCGTTTCAATGGGGATTGCAGAAATGTTTTTACCCGCTTTATTAGTTACTGAAGCAGCATTAGTGACAAAATTTGTTATTGGAGTGGTATGTATATCTCAAATTCTCTTTTTCTCAGCCGTAGTTCCTGTTATCTTATCAACAGAAATTCCGATTAGTATCCCTAAAATTATTGTAATATTTGTAGAAAGGACTATTCTTTCCATACTCATTGCTACTCCATTTGCTTTACTATTGCTATAAGATTTATGTCGAAGAGGCTGTCCGGAAATCTGTTTTTTGGAGATGACTAATAAGAAAGTTGGCGGACACTTATCCAGTGGCAGAACCTCAGCCACCGCAAGTGCCTTTGTGGGGACTTCGGCTCTTGTGCCTGACGCTTACGCCTTCATCATATAAGCTTATGCTATTCCCACTGGAGTCGCCGCCGCCAGCTATCCTTAAAAATCTGCTTTCTATGACTTTTTGGACAGTCCTCTCCTCTCACTGACTAATTAAGTCAATATTTGAGGACGAAAATTCTTTATTAAAACGTAATTTCAATGAATTTTTGTTTATAAATTATACCAATCAATAAAACGCTGTCCTACCTTGATTGCTTTCCGCCGCCATCGCCTCTGCCTTTGTAACATGAACGGTTCCACGTGGATGCTCTGGTGGTGCATAGATTGAATAAAGTTTTAGTGGTCGATTTCCCGTATTTTCTACATTATGCCATGTTCCCGCCGGCACCATGATGGCTGTATCATCATCAATCCTTCTTACGATATTTAAGTTATTTCTTCTTCTTCCCATTCGTACAATTCCTTGCCCTTGTTCCACACGTAAAAACTGGTCAACATCCGGATGCACTTCTAATCCAATATCTTCACCAGGTTTAAGACTCATTAATGTAACCTGCATATGTCTCCCTGTCCATAATGCAGTTCGAAAATTGTTATTTCTTTTCGTAGCCTCTTCAATATCAACCACATAAGGATTCGGACCTTGATCGGTAAATTGGCGATCGCCCAATGGATAACCATAGTTTCCATAGTACTCGTGTGGATAATTCCAATAATTCAATTGCCTTATATCATAATTCATCGGGACATGAAAATAATAAGGATAATAATACATAATTTTCCATCCTCTCTCGTAATGAATTGAATAGTAAATCCACCTAATATAAAGGATATTCAAACAAGAATAAGTGGAATGGGCTTTAGCCTATCCAAAAACGTTTTTCAATTTTTCTTAAAAAATGTATTTTACTTTTAATACAAACTTTTTTGAAGATATAGTTGACTATAAAGTATACATACATTTTTAATGTATGCTAATATTAATTAAGGGAAGATTTGGAGGAATAAGATATGTTACCTAATTTTGAGAAAAATTTACAAAAGTATGCAAAACTATTAGTTACAAAAGGCATTAATGTGCAACCAGGAGATTGGGTGAAAATGACCATCTCTGTTGACCAGGCACCTTTAGCACGCCTGATTACGAAAGAAGCCTATACATTAGGCGCAGAAAAAGTTATTGTGAAATGGTCTGATGATGAAATAAGCAAATACCATTATTTACACCAACCAACAGAAGTACTAACAGAAATCCCATCCTATGAGATTGAAGAATCCGAAGATCATGTATTGAATCGTAAAGTTAGTCGATTATCTATCGTATCTAGTGACCCAGGTTTGTTAAATGAGGTTGACCCCTCTAAAGTATCTGCTTATCAAAAAGTTGCAAGTCAGGCTTTTGAGGTGCAGAGAAAGGCGACACAAAATGATGATATTAAATGGACCGTTGCTGCAGCAGCTGGTGCAGGTTGGGCTGCTAAAGTATTCCCAGATTTAAAAACAACCGAAGAACAAGTCGATGCTTTATGGGATCAAATTTTCAAAACATGTCGTGTATACGAAGATGATCCGATAGCAGCATGGGACCGTCATAAAGATTTACTCAATGAAAAAGCAGCAAAATTAAATGAAATACAATTTGACAAACTTCACTTTAAAGCCCCAGGAACAGACTTAATTTTAGGCTTACCTAAAAATCATATTTGGGCATGTGCAGGTAGTGTTAATCCAAAAGGCGAAGAATTTATTGCGAACATGCCAACGGAAGAAGTTTTTACTGCACCGGATACACGCCGGATGGATGGAGTTGTTCGTAGTACAAAACCTTTGAGTTATGCGGGAACACTTATTACAGGCATTGAAGTCCACTTTAAAGACGGCAAAATTGTTGATGTTTCCGCAGAAACTGGTGATGAAATTATGAAAAAATTAGTTTTTGAAAATGATGGAGCAACAGGATTAGGGGAAGTTGCACTCGTTCCTGATCCTTCACCGATTTCACAATCCGGAATTACTTTCTTTAATACATTATTTGACGAAAATGCATCGAACCACCTTGCTATTGGTTCTGCTTATCCAACAACAATTCAAGGTGGAACAAAAATGAGTAAAGAAGAATTAACCGCTCATGGAATGAATGTCTCTACAGTTCATGTAGACTTCATGATTGGATCCAACCAAATGGATATTGATGGAATTAAACAAGATGGTACAGTAGTTCCTATTTTTCGTAAAGGAGATTGGGCATTTTAAAATTCATTCGCAATGAATAAACTATAAAACCCTAACAAGCAATAAATTGTTAGGGTTTTTTGCTCATTGTGATGGAGGCACTACTTATATTTGTTCTCTTTAGATACACTGACATTACTCTTGAAAGAGAAGTTTATAAGTATATTGCATTATATTTCCAAAAGAAATATTGGAGGAATAAAAATGAAAGATATAAAAAGGTTTTTTCGAGGTAACCAATTAGTTAATATTCCTAAAAAGGAGAAGGATAAAGTCTTATTATTTGACTATTTAATTACCTTTTTTGATAAGGAGATTATCTACACTGAGAAGGAGATAAATAATATTTTAAGAGAATTCTATTCAGACTATGCAATCCTTAGAAGATATTTAGTTGATTTCGGTTATTTATCTCGAGAAAGTGACGGAAGTTCATATACCGTTATCGAAAGGAAAGTAATTAAAAAATGAATATTAAAAATTTAGAGAAATGATATATATCATTGTTGGCAAGTAACAAACAAATATGCTTATTCCCAAACTGCTAAAATTAAAAGTCCCAATAAAAAACGTTGAGTAATTTGGTATCTTTAATACATGGAATTTATAACTGTTATTTACCATAGTACTATTATTATTTTAATTTTATTATGATTAAAGTAATGAGTAGATACACAAGTCCAAGGAAATGGAACAAAATATCATTTTTAATTAGCTAATAGAATATTGGAAAAATAATATAAAAAATGCAATTTTAAACCAACGGTACATCACAACTTAGAGGAACATTATTTATTAAATTATCCTTATTTTAAAGGGCATTAATAACTATTAATCCTAAAAAATATATAATAGTTTACTTAACAACATTAATATTATATTTTATTACGCCGCTTCCAAAAAGTGAAAATCAGCCACTTTTTGGCATCCTCTTTTTTTAAAATAATAAATACATTATACTAATATTATGTCCAATTCACACAAACCTCTAGATATTGTCAACTCCCCCTTATTAAATTATAGAATATCTTATACTAAACTACTCTATAAAAAATGATAGAAAATACAAAAAAATCCAGGAATTCATTGTTATCTTAAAATAACTCATTTACTTGCCAAAAATATTATTTTTAGTTCATAATTAAAAGTATTATGCTTTAAATTTTTCTAAACACTTTTAAGTAGTTATATTTCCCAGTATTTTTATAAAAATTTCTACAAATCTCTTAATCTTTAATGATTAATTTTTTAAAAAGAACTACGGAAATTGGAGGGAAGTTATGTTTGAATTACACCTTGATATGTATCAAACTGTTGGTTTAGCAGCTGTTGTATTTTGGTTAGGTAATTTAATAATTAAAAAAAGCTCCTTTTTATCGAAATATTATATTCCTGCACCATTGGTCGGAGGTCTCATATTTGCAATACTTAACACTATTTTTACCGCTAGTGGGACAATGAC
This sequence comes from Pallidibacillus thermolactis, assembly GCF_025660415.1. Taxonomy (NCBI): domain Bacteria; kingdom Bacillati; phylum Bacillota; class Bacilli; order Caryophanales; family Bacillaceae; genus Pallidibacillus; species Pallidibacillus thermolactis. Next base: position 60,646 of record NZ_JAOUSE010000006.1, on the reverse strand, counting down.
CATCTCACTTGACGATACATTGCAGTCTATATTGATGACAGTATTTTTTACAACCGTTGGTTTTTCCGCTAGTCTGCCATTAATTCGTCGAGGCGGAAAACTTATTGCTTTAATCTTATTTGTATCAGTGGTCGTCTTAACTATTCAAAATGTCATTGGGTCAAGCATTGCTTCGTTATTTGGTATTGACCCCAGACTAGGTGTCGGAGTTGGTTCGATTGCATTAATGGGTGGTCCTGGCACAGCCGCTGCTTTCGGTGCAACTATGGAAAGTCCAGTTTATGGTGTTGAAGGTGCAACTGCCGTTAGTCTTGCTGCTGCTACGTTTGGACTCATTGCAGGTAGTATGATGGGTGGACCAACGATGCGCAAGCGGATTAGTCATCTTGAACAAAATAGTCAAATTGCAATGCAAGAAGTCGCTGCTACGAGTGAAGATGAGAAAGTATCAATAGAAGAAGATAAATTTGAAACAAATAGTACACGTTTCGTTAGTGCAGGAATGTTGCTCGCGCTTGCTTTAGGAACAGGTGTTATCGTTTCAAAACTTTTAGCAGCTACCGGAATTACATTCCCAGGCTACATGGGGGCACTTGTCATGGGAGCTGTGTTACGAAATATCGTCGAAGCAACAGGGCAAAAATATCCAGACTTTGAAATAAATACAATCGGTGAAGTTTCTTTATCTTTATTCCTTGCAATGGCGATGATGGGACTAGAACTTTGGGTGTTAGCCGATTTAGCAATACCAATTATTGTTATTCTTATTGTCCAAGTTATCTTTATGTTTCTATTTAGTTATTTTATTCTTTTTAATATATTGGGAAAAAATTATCATTCAGCCGTTCAGACTGCAGGCTTTATTGGTTACGCTATGGGTTCAACTTCTAATGCAATGGCAAATATGCAAGCAATCACAAGAAAATACGGTCCTTCTCCAGCATCATATATCGCAATTCCAATCGGCGGGACATTCTCAGACTTCTTTAACGCCATTATTATTACAGCATTTTTAAACTTCTTTACTTGATTGAAAAAGCTTAATAAATAGAATTCATCCGATAAACAGCTTTCCAATGTTTCACTCATGAATCTAAGTTTGCTTTTAGATGATCACATCTATTATATTTTTTCCATGTACAAAAAGTAATTTATTAAAGCTATATGTATAGTAGAAGAAAATAATAAAAATTGGGATACTTCAGGTAAAACTAACCCTTATTATTATCCCAAAACAAATACAATATGAGAAAAAATAAGTTGTAAACTTTTTCTACATTAAAAAACAACCCTAACAAGTAAAAAACTACTTGCCTGGGTTGTTTTTTTATCTTTCATTCAAATTAGAAAATATATTTGGTTTCGATTATTATTCAGCTAAGCCTTGATTTTTCAATAATTCATCTAAAGCTTGAATCGCATCATTTTCATCACTGCCGTCTGCTTTAATTTTAATTTCCGCATCCTTACCAATACCAAGAGCCATGACTCCCATAATGGATTTTAAGTTAACGGATTTTCCATTATATTCTAATTCAATATTGGATTTAAATTTGCTTGCTTCTTGAACTAGTAAAGTTGCTGGTCTTGCATGAATTCCACTTTCTGCAATAACTGTATATGTTTTATCTAACATAATAAAAACACTCCTTCATTCTTATAATAAGTATTTATAATTTTAATTCAGCAGGTTTCCAATCGAAACCCGCTGAGCTGACTACTTAATTGAAATGATATCTTCTTCTTTTAATTGGACAGGACCTGATTTTTCAAGAACAATATTTTCGCCTTCACTTAAATTTGTGAAAACAACAGGTGTAATAATGGACGGTACATGTTCTTTAATAAAGTTAATATCTGCACGAAGTAACGGTTGTCCAGCTTTAACTTCTTCGCCTTCATTTACAAGCGTTTCAAAACCTTCCCCTTTTAAATTAACAGTATCAATACCAAAGTGAATCAAGATTTCTCGTCCGCCTACAGTCTGGAATCCAATGGCATGTTTCGTTGGAAACACATTTATAATTTTACCATCTGCAGGCGCAACTACAAGTCCATCTTCTGGTTCAATAGCAAAACCATCACCCATCATTTTTTGAGAAAATACTTGATCTGGAACTTCACTTATTGGAATAAGTTTTCCCTTAATTGGAGAAATATATTTTTCATTGTTATTAACTTCACTTTGTAAAGTTTCAGGTTTTTCATTTGGTTGTGAGCTTTCTTCTTGATTTTTTGTTTTAACAGGACGCGGTTTCTTTCCGCTCATAATATCTTGGATTTGACTTTTCAATGTATCTGATTTCGGTCCAAAAATAGCTTGAATATTATTTCCTACTTCAAGTACACCAGCTGCACCTAATTTTTTCAATTCTTCTTTATCAACATTATGAATGTCATTTACTTGAACACGTAATCGAGTGATACATGCATCTAAGTGAGCAATATTTTCTTTTCCACCCATTGCTTCCAGAATGTTATAAGGAAGATCATCACCAACAGATACTTTTTCTTCATTTCCATTTTCTTCTGTATCTTCACGACCAGGTGTTTTCAAGTCAAATTTTACAATGAAGAAACGGAAGATGAAGTAGTATAGAACTGCAAATACAAGACCTACAAGGATCACGAGCCACCACGGTTCTTTACCTGGTAAAATTCCAAATTGGAAGAAGTCTATGAAACCACCTGAGAATGTATATCCAATATGAATATCTAACCATGTCAAGATTACAAAAGATAATCCGTCTAACACAGCATGAATAAGGAATAGTACTGGCGATAAGAACAAGAAAGTAAATTCAAGTGGTTCTGTAATACCAGTTAAAGCAGAAGTTAACGCTCCACCAGCAAAGATACCTGCAACAAGTTTTTTCTTTTCTGGTTTAGCAACATGATACATAGCTAAGGCTGCTGCCGGTAAACCAAATAACATAACCGGAAATTCCCCAGCCATAAAATGACCTGCTGTTAACTCAACTCCATCTCGTAGCTGAGCAAAAAAGATTGTCATATCACCACGAACAACTTCTCCAGCTGCTGTTGTGTAAGAACCAAATTCATACCAGAATGGTGCATGGTAAATATGATGCAAACCAAACGGGATCAGTAATCTTTTAATAAATCCAAACATAAATACAGCTAAATACGTACCTTCTTCAATTAACCACATGGAAGCTGAATTTAATGCATTTTGAACCGGTGGCCATACAACGAGTAGAATCAAGCCGACAACAAATGAAAACGCTGCCGTAACGATCGGAACAAATCGTTTTCCTGCAAAGAAACCAAGATATGAAGGCATTTTAATATCATGATATTTATTATAACAAAATGCCGCAATTAAACCTATAATAATACCGCCAAAAACTCCGGTTTGCAGTGTTGGTATTCCTAAAACAGATGCAAAGCTGGGTTCTGTTCCAATATCATCAGCTGTCAAACCAAGCCATGAACCCATCACTTGGTTCATTACTAAATAACCTACAATTGCCGCTAATGCCGCTGCACCGTCACCAGCTAAACCAATAGCAACTCCTGCAGCAAACAACAAGGCTAGGTTTGAAAAAATGATACCGCCTGCCTCTTCCATAACATCGCCTATAAGTTGAATCCAGTCAGCCTGTAAAAATGGAAGTACATCGATCATGTTTTCTTGACCTATTGCATTACCAATTCCCAATAATAAACCTGCGGCAGGCAAAAGTGCTACAGGAAGCATAAGAGCTTTACCGACTTTTTGCAAAGAGCCAAAGATTTTCTTAAACATTTTTTTCACTCCTTTAGTGATTTTTACAATAAATAAATAGGCATGAGTAAAGACAATGTTTGTACATTAGTAGTCTAACCTACTATTCGACAAACATGTCTAAAACTCATGCCTGAATAAATCAGTAACACGTGTTTAAAATATTTAATTTTGACTACCTAATTTACTATAAATTCTTTGCAAATGCATAGTCAAATATACAGCTTCTGCATTTCCCACCGGTTTCTTTAAAGTGTTTTGCATTATTTTTATTAACTTCCAAGAAAGATTATAGCAGAAAGGGTATTCATTTTGCAATGTTAAATTTATATTAGTAGATTCCCCTAATTCATCTCCTTCATGGGTCCTTTCAATAGCGAAGCGTAAGTGCCTGATAAGTCGAATATAGTCAATTGACTTTTTATCAATTTTCGCATTAAATGCATCCTCAATTACATCGACTAATTGCTTTATTAAATTTGAATGCTTATTTACTTCTCCTATTTTTTTATTTTTTATGGCACTATGGATGTGTAATGCAATAAATCCTATCTCATCTTCAGGCAAATGGATATTTACAGCCTCATTCACAATTTTGACCACTTTAGATGCAATGTTAAATTCTTGAGGATACAAGTTTTTAGTTTCAACAAGAAAAGGATTGTGGATTGAAACCCCTTTCATCGTCCTGTATATGGAGAACATTAAATGGTCGGTCAATGCAACATGAATATGCTCATTTAATCTGGCGGTTGTGTGTTTTTTGATATATTCCATCGCATCAATTATTGCATCAAAAATTTCATTATCCATTTGAAGCAATAAACTTTTATATTGCTCTTGTTTATCTTTATCCTTTAGTATAAATATTTTTTCGACGAACCGCTCATCTAGTTGCTCGCCCTTTTTTCTATTAAAACCAATTCCTTTACCAATTAGTACAACTTCCTTATGGTCATGATCTTCGGCTATGATAACATTATTATTTAGTGATTTTTTGACAGTAAACAAATCCATAACTATTCTCCAATCTAATTTTTATACCTTCCTATTTATTATTAATCATATAATTTCATAAAGGTCAACAATAAATGATTGAACAAATTTTAACACTTTACTTTTTTAAAATTCATCTAAAACAGTCCGATAGTCAGAACTACTCTTTATATTTTAAGCCTTTTTCAAAAGAAATTTAATATGTTTTTACATGATTATCTTCATTGTTCTTCATTAGCAGACAAGCGAATATCATTTCTTTAATATTTAACATAAAAACCTCTAATCTCTTGATTCCGAGATTAGAGGTAAGATGAAAATACCCTTTCAATCAATTACTAAATATTTTTCATTTGTCAACTTATTTTATTGAACTTCACTTAAAAAATCGACCATGATGTTAATAAATTCTTCAGGTTGATCGTAATGGATATCGTGTCCTGGAGTATCTACATCAATTCTCTTGCCATTTTGCAATAAACGAACAACACGGTCCGCATCTTCATCGGACAATGCTGCAACTAATAAATCCCCGTCATAATTGGTGGCAGCCTTAATAAAGACAGTTGGTGTTTTGATGTTGGATAACACCTCTTTCTGATCATAATCTTCAAACCAAGTATTGTCATAAAATGTCTCTCCAAACCTGCGATCATATGGATAAGTAACCGATTCAAATATTCTGTTTATTTGTGGTGGCAAGTACTTTAAATGCACGGGTTCATTAGGATGTTTTTTATGATATGCGACAGCATCTTTCGTAAATTTATTCCAAAGAAAATCCCCAAAAACGTTTCTCCAATAACTTCTTTCTAAACTATACTTCAAATAATCTTTTTCATCTGTCTGATTTTTAAAATCTTCGTATAGTTGGAAACCGTATACCCATGCATATGTTTTTTCACGTCTACCTGGTTCAGTCGCAAAGAAAGGAGAATCCTCTATAACAGTCCCTAATATTTTGTCTGGTGAATTTGCCGCCATCCACGCTGCAATCATTCCACCTGACGAATGACCCGAAACGACGGTCTTTTCTCCAATTACCACATCAATAAATTCAATAAAATCTTCTGCCATTGCTTTCGCTGTATATTTCTCAGCATTCCAATCAGATTCACCATGTCCATGACAGTCTACAGCATATACATGATAGTGTTCAGCAAGCTCAGGCAATACTTTTGCATAATCCTCCCATGTCATACCTTGACCGTGAATTAAGAGAAGGGGCGTTTTCCCATTATTTGGACCTTCTCCATAATTCAAAATCGTACCATCTTTGAGCTTCACTTGTTTTTCGACAAATCCAGCTTTATCCAATTTTTTAAGAGGTTTTTCAATATATGTCATATTGTTATAAAAGTAACTTCCTACTAAAAATATGATGAATCCCAAAATGCCTATAAAAACCATTTTTTTCTTCTTCTTCAACAATTGATCATACCCTCTCTATAACTTTTTCAAAAATATTCGTCTTAAAACAACCAATTCAATGTTCATATCTTATCTTAAATAGATTAAATTATGTTCGAATCCTAGATCAACCAATTAAACGTAACAAATCTTGTCATGTTTTGTTGACAACAGATTTATTTCTTATATTCATGGTTATTTTTCTTTGAATATTTTATAAATTATACTGATATTTATTACCTGAATGAAAAAACGAGCGAAAAATGCTCGTTTTTTTGTTGTTTTCTAAGTTCTAATTATTTTTATCTTCTAAATCTATAAGATTATAATTAAATACCCATTATTCTTCTTTAGAAATATGTTTTCCACCGTGATAACAATAGTAATACTTAGCTTTAAGATTTTTGATTTTCATCAAAGACTGTTCGGCATTTTCAAGATCTAAACAAAATTGTGGGTTAGCTATAACTAATTCATTATTCTCTTGAACAGCTGCATCTCCTGTAATTACAGTATCTAGCTCTGGAAAATATAGTGAAATATGTCCTGAAGTGTGACCTGGTGTTGCAATGACTCTACATTTCCCATTTAAAATGGTATCACCGTCATGTACCTTTTTATCAACCGAAACAGGCTTTAAACTCTTTAATTCCTGAATAAACCACTTTCCAAATTCGCTTTCTTCTGTAGACATTTTTTCAAGCATGCTTTCAGCTTGAATTAATCTCTCCGACTTCATTTTACCACTGATATATTTGGATTCAATGTCACTAGCTATAATCTTTACCCATGGATAGTTCCATTTAAAATCATATAATGAACCAACATGATCATGATCGTAATGTGTGATTAATATATTTTTTAATTGCTTCATGTTATAACCTTTTTTTAACATTTCATTTTTAATCAACGGTAAAAGATTTTTATAACCTGTATCTACTAAAGTAAGCTCATCATTCACTATAACTAAACTAGGATATATAATGTCAATTTGCCCATTCAATTCGTATTCGATTGGCAGCTCGATTATTTGCATAATTTCTCCTCCAAGCTCTGTGTTATACATAGTGTATAACTACTTTTATTTAGATCATAAGAAACGATACTTCTACGAAAGGAACTTCTTAAATTTTGATATCACACCATCCTCTTTTTGTAATTATACCTGTTTACATTAACCTCAATTGCTATTTTCATCCCACTTAATTTCATAATTATAAATCCAATCCTGACCTTTACCTGCAAAAACTGGAAGAAGGATCGATAAGATTTTGTCCCTGAACCAACTGGAAATAGGACTAACCCCTTTTTTTCCACTTCCATTTCTTCTTGCTGTTTTCATAATTTTTTCAGCACGTTCCTTTCTCTCAGCTTCAAAATGTTTGAAAATGCCTTCAATTGGTAAGTTTAAATCCTTAATAAGTTTTGCTACATACATACTATCCTCTAACGCAACCGATGCTCCCTGTCCAGCATGCGGGCTCATGGCATGGGCAGCATCGCCAATGAGAACAACCCTTTTTCTAGACCAATTCGGAAGACTGTCGATATCATAAATATTGCTTATAAATATAGATGAGGATTGTTGAATGATATGCTCAATTGGTGGATGCCAATTTTTATGGAGGAAAAGCAACTCTTGTCTTATTTCTTCAGTTTTTAATAATCTAAGCTGTTCTCTAGGCATTTCCTTCTCTTCAGGAATATTACTCCACCACATCACTTCCTCTCCATTGTTCTTATTACACATTGTGTAACCAAAGAACCCCTTATTTCCAAATGTAAAATAAGTAGGATATTCATTGTGTATTCGTTGTTCATCTATTGAGGATGCCGGTGCAAATCCACCAACATTTAGTAACCCTGTATAAACCGGTTTTGGACTGTTTCCAACGACATATTCTCTCGTTTTTGAGTGCACGCCATCTGCACCAATAAGAAAGGTTCCGCTTGTTTCAGTTCCATCCTTGAAAATTGCAATAACACCAGCTTCTTTTTCAATAATCCTTTCCAAACGTTTTTTATAATGGATTTTTATGCCATTTTTTTCAACTTCATGAATAAGGATTTCATGAAAAGTACTTCTAGCAATATTCACTGGAGGCAAACCATATTTTTCACGGGCATTTTGTTTTACACGAGCTAGTACCTTCCCTTTTTCATTTAGAAATTGCATAACAGAACATTCGACTCCCTTTTTCAAAACAACGTCCGCAAGTCCAAGCTCTTCCATTACCTTCATTCCATTTGGAGCAATTTGCAGTCCTCCTCCGATATCCGTTCTTTTTTCATACGCCTCGTAAATTTCCACTTCAAAATTAAGTCGTTTTAAAAACAATCCAGCAGAGGCCCCCGCTATTCCTCCTCCAATAATAATCACTTTATTTGTCACCTTCATCTCCCTTTCTTTACATATACTCCTTGTTCAAAAATTGTTATAATGGATTAAAAACTTTATAACACTAAATATCTTATGAAAACAAAAATCTTATTTAATTAAATATCTTAGTTTATTAAGATAAATGATAAAGGAGGATTTTTAGCGTGTCAAGTAGTCATTCTCACCAATTTAACGAAATCATTGAAGCTCTAGGCAGAAAAATGCAAGAAATGAGTACAGCAACTGTCATCTTTCATCAAAAAATTGCAGAAAAGTTAGGTTTAAATCCGACTGACCATAAATGTCTGGATTTAATCTTGAAAAATAAATATATGACCGCTGGAGAATTAGCCCAAGTTACCGGTTTAACAACGGGAGCAATTACAGGAGTGATCGACAGGCTTGAGAAGAAAGAATTAGTGAAAAGGGATAAAGATCCAAATGATCGAAGAAAAATAGTTGTTGTCGCTAACGAAGAAAAGGTTTCGAATGAAGTAAGTCCTTTGTTTGAATCAATTGGAAATGAAATGAGCAAACTGTATCGCCAATATTCCGAAGATGAACTGAATATTATTTTGGATTTTGTCTCAAAAAGCGTAGAAATTGTTGAGAAAGAAGCCGATAAATAAAAAGTACATGTAAAAAATCCGTTCGTTATTCAAAAAATGAGGAGGAATTCATTCAATATTCTAGAATAATAATAAATATAAAAAGAAGGAAGAGAAAAATTTCTTCCATTATTTTGATTTTTTTCAGAATGTGAAGTGTGGATGGAGGTGAAAAATATGTCTCTAGCAACTTTAGTTACATTATTAACACTTATTGTCTTTGGTTTAGTGGTGATTATTTCACTTGACCAACTTTATATGATTATCCCAATCGCCTTATTGCTCGTTATTATCTCTAGTTATCTATTAGGAAATGTACTTAAATATAATAGGAATAGCCAGTGAACGAGTGAAGATCTTGATTTAAGAAAGATTATGATCAAACAGCGTGGTTAAAAAATGACCACGCTATTTTGATATGTACGTATCATTGAGAGGAAAGATTTGATTTAAATTAAAAAAATGACTATAACTGTTTGATTCCATGAACCAAACTAACGACTTGCCTTGTTTGCTCAAAAAGAAGCTTTTCTGCTTGCTCCATACATTTTTCTAACCGTATTGGACGATTAACGATAGAAAAACACCCAATAAACTTGTTTAATAGCGGGGAAAGATTCCCTTTAAGACTACCGGAAATGAGAATCGCTGGAACCTGATGTTTACTAGCTAATTCTGCAACATAGCCCGGTGCTTTACCATAAAGTGTCTGTTCATCACTTTGGCCTTCTCCTGTGATAACCAAATCCGCATGTTGAATTGCTTCTTCCATACGGGAAAATTCACCTATTAATTGTGCACCGGATACAAGTTCAGATTTCAATATAAGAAAAGCAAAACCTAGACCACCTGCAGCCCCTGCTCCAGGAGTTTTACTTAACTTTGGATTAGAAAATAGCTGAGAGAATCTCTCCATCGCTTTGTCGTATGCGACTACCCGTTCGGCTGTGGCACCTTTTTGTGGACCATAAATTGCACTAGCTCCCAATGGGCCAGTCAAAGGATTCTCTACGTCACAAGCAATTTTAATCGTTATATCTTTAAGCCGCGGATCAACATTCTCCAAATCGATTCTTGCTACATTCAGAAGATCTTTACCAAATATCCCAACTTCTCTCCCTTGCTCATCAAAAGCTTTCATCCCAAGTGCCATAAGCATCCCAAGACCAGCATCATTCGTTGCACTCCCCCCAAGGCCTATAATTAACGTCTTACATCCACGATCGAGCGCATCCTTTATTACTTCTCCAAGCCCAAACGTTGTCGTAAAATCAGGATTTCTCTTTTTTTTATCTACTTGGGGAAGCCCGGCTATGTTCGCTATTTCAATGACTGCCGTATCTTTTTCAATAAGACCATAATAAGTCGTTATCTCCTTACCGACTGGACCGGTGCAATTCAACATTATTTTTTCCCCACCTGTAGCAGAGACGATTGCATCAACCGTTCCTTCTCCACCATCCGCCATCGGTTTCTCAATGATTTCATCATCTTTACCAAGAGATTCTATCGCTTGTTTCATGACTGTTGTTGCTTCAAGAGAGGTCAGACTTCCTTTAAATGAATCTGGTGCCAAAACAATTTTCATCCTATACAATCCTCCTTATAGGCTTACCACTATTTAATTAATAGAGAATAAGCTAAGTATATACTATTTACAGCACTTAGTAGATTTAACTCCTCAACAATAGGTGATTTAAACTGTGTTAATTTACGATTACTCACCTTTATAATTTCCTTTGCCCGTTTAGCAAGAAAGCTATGTTCATTTCCTGTAATTGCGATGATTGGTATACCACGTTTTGATAACACCTTCGTAATCTGCAAAATAAAGTTCGTTTCACCAGAGAATGAAATAACGATAGCGAGATCTCTTGACGTTAAGTTTTCTGCCTCTTGAATTTGGTTTTCATGATTAGAATAAGATGTCGTATATTTTCCTAACCGAGTAAACTTAAAAAATGCATTTCTTGCTAAAAGGTGGGAGAATGTTACTCCAAAAAATGCAACTTTTTTCGCTTTAGACATGTGATGAACTGTCCGGACTAATGCATCCGAATTTATTAACTCACGTGTTTCCTTTAAAGAAGTTTCTAATTCTCGATAATATAAGTCTATATGTTCTCGTTCAAATTCTTCCTCTAATTGTTCATAACGTACTTCATTAAAATTAAATTCTGTAAAGCTACGAGCATATTCCTTTAGTTCTTTAAAAGTTATGTTGTCAAACTTTTTGCAAAATCGTGTTATCGTTGCTGGAGATGTATGACAGGCATCTGCCAATTCATAAATCGTCATATCAGGAAGCTTTTCTATATTCCCTAAAATATACTCAGAAATTATAATTTCAGATTTTGTATGATCCGTAGACGATTCAATGAAGTTCAACAGCTTAGCCATAAAGTTATACATAAAGAATCCTCCACAATATGATTTTACTAGCTATTATAAAGCATACTTTATAAAGTTTCATAAAATGAAATTTTTCAGGGAGTATTAAAAAATTTCGTTAAACTATAAGTAACCGATTACAAACAGAAACATTTTTAGGAGTTGAATGAAATGAAAAAGTATAATGTAACAATTGTTGGTGGTGGTAGTACTTGGACACCAGGACTATTAAAAGGAATTTGTAACAGACAAAATACATTTCCTATAAAAAAATTAGTTATGTATGATATTAATGCTGAGCGTCAAGCAGTAATTGGTGAATTTGCAAAAGTATTATTTAAAGAAGAATATCCTGAAATAGAATTTAGTTACACTAACGATAAAAAAGAAGCATTCACAGAAGATATGGATTTTGTTTTTTGCCAAATTCGTACAGGCGGCTTTGAGATGCGTGAAAAAGATGAAAAGATCCCACTGAGTATGGGGATTATTGGCCAAGAAACATGTGGTCCTGGTGGATTTGCTTACGGTATGCGTTCAATCCGAGATATGGTGCAATTAATAGAAGATGTACGTGCGGTTAATAAAAATGCATGGATTTTAAATTATACGAATCCAGCAGCTATAGTTGCAGTAGCATTACAAGAAATTTTTCCAGATGATAAACGGATTCTAAACATTTGTGACCAGCCTGAAAACCTCTTACGTTCATATGGAAAATTACTAGATATGCATGAACGTGATTTTGATCCAGTCTATTTTGGTCTTAACCACTTTGGTTGGTTTACACATCTATATGATCCTGAAGGAAACGATTTATTGCCTGTATTACGTCAGAAAATCTTAGATGGAGGATTCCGTCCAGCTGATGCAGAGCAGCGTGACAAATCATGGTTAGAAACGTATGCAATGGTCGAGCAAATGGTACGTGATTTCCCTGATTTTCTTCCAAATACGTATTTACAGTATTATTTATATCCAGATAAAGTATTAGATAAATTAAATCCAGAATTCACACGTACGAACGAAGTACAAGCTGGCCGTGAGAAACGAGTTTTTGAAGATTGTATAAAAGTAGCGAAACAAGGAACCGCTCGTGGCTCCAATGTCGTGCATAATGACGCCCACGGTGAATTCATCTTAATTGTTGCTGAATCTATTGCACACAATAAAGGGGATAACTTTATTGTCATTTTAAAGAATAATGGTATAATCAGCAATTTACCAGATGATGCAATGGTAGAAGTTGCCGCAAGTATAACTTCCAATGGACCACGACCATATGCCGTTGGTGAAATCCCAACCTTTTATAAAGGATTAATTGAAAGTCAATACGCTTATGAAAAACTAACAGTTGAAGCCTATTTAGAGGGATCTTATGCAAAAGCACTACAAGCATTAACTTTAAATAGAACCGTAGTATCAGCGGAAAAAGCCCGCGAAGTACTAGATGCATTAATAGAAGCCAATAAAGGTTATTGGCCAAAATTGAAATAGCCTTTATAGGATGGCTCAATTATGAGCTATCCTAGTTTTCAAATTATTGTATGCGGTTTCTCAAATAAAACTTCTTTTAATTTTTGCATCTTTCCATGTTAGCCAATTTAAATCACCAAATATATACTATACTTTTATTCGGGAGAGAAGTGATATGAAAAACGTTTTTAATTTTAACCTATTTCAGCGTATTGGTAAGACATTTATGGTAATTATATCTTTACTACCAGCCGCTGGCTTACTTTTAGGAATTGGTACATCACTACAGTCACCTTATTTAATTGAGTATCTTCCGTTTTTAGAGAATTCCTTTTGGCAAACTACATCTGAATTAATGAAAGGTGCCGGAAATGCGATATTTGGTAACCTTGGAGTTTTATTCGCTATTGGAATTGCGGGTAGCTGGTCTGGAGGAAAAGCTTCTGCTGCTTTGTCTGCCTTAGTGGGTTACCTTGTCATGCATAAAGTAATTGGAATTGTTCTCGGAATTAATATGGATAATATTTCAGAACCAGGTCACGTCTTAGAACTTGGTATTCCAACTTTACAAATCGGTGTCTTTGGCGGTATTGTAATTGGTTTCATGGCCGCAGTCCTTTACAATAAATACCATAATTTTAAAATGCCAGAGATACTTTCTTTCTTTGGGGGAACACGTTTTGTTCCCATTATTACCGCGGCATATTCAATTGTAGTAGCACTACTCTTTTCCTTTCTATGGCCATTAATTCAAGATGGGATCTATAATTTAGGGAGAGCTTTATCAGGAGAAAGTACGCCACCATTTTATATGTTTCTTTATGGTCTAATTGAACGTGCTTTAATTCCTTTTGGTCTACATCACATTTTTTATATTCCAATCCGTTTTTCTGAAATTGGTGGAATGTATACAACACTAGCAGGTCAAGTTGTATATGGAGATACTGCAATGTACATGGCACAACTAGCAGATAAGCAGATTAGTGATGCAGTCGAAATTACTGCTGGAAGATTTATGGCTGGTAAATTCCCATTCGTTCTTTTTGGATTACCAGCAGTAGCATTAGCTATGTATCACATGGCTAAACCTCAACATAAAAAAGCCGTTTCAGGATTATTACTTACTGCAGCAGGTACTGCCTTTTTAACAGGTATTACGGAACCAATAGAATTTACTTTCTTGTTTGTAGCACCACTTTTATACGTATTTCATACATTCATGGCTGGATTGTCCTTCATGTTAATGTATATTCTTGACGTTAACATCGGTTATGCTGGCGGATCAGGATTTATAGACTTTACCTTATTTGGTATTCTTCCAGGTGTAGGCGAACCTTGGTGGTTTGTTCCAATTGTTGGTCTAATGATGTCTGTTATTTATTACTTCGTATTTCGCTGGGCAATTGGAAAATTTAATCTTCTCACTCCGGGTCGTGGAGATGGGAGCTCTAACAAACTATATACTAAAAAAGATTATGAAGAAAAAATAAATAGAAAAAATGAAGATAACAGTTATAAAAAAGCCTACAACATTTTAAAGGCCCTTGGTGGTAAAGAAAATATTTCTAGTTTAGATGCTTGTATTACTCGACTTCGAGTAGGAGTTAATAACAAAGGTATGGTAAATAAAGCAGAATTACAAGCATTAGGTGCTTCTGGTGTATTAGAGGTAGGAAATGGTGTACAAGCCATTTTTGGTCCGACTTCTGACACAATAAAAAATCAAATTTTAGATATTATTGAAAACAACTATCATGAAACGAACATAAAAGAAGATACTCCAGATACGGAATTGGAAAAATCAATGACTAATCGTGGTAAAACAACTATTTTCGCACCATTGACAGGAAAAGTTGTTCCATTAGAAGACATTCCCGATGAAGTATTTTCTACCAAAATGATGGGGGATGGTGTAGCGATTCTGCCATCAGAAGGTACGATTGTATCACCTGTAGACGGAATGATTGTTAGTGTCTTTGAAACCAAACACGCGATTACCATTCGTGGAGAAAATGGTGAAGAAATCCTGATTCATATGGGATTAGATACAGTAACCCTAAAAGGTGAAGGTTTTGATGTGAAAGTTGTTGCGGGAGATCAAGTAGCCAAAGGTGAACTTCTTGCCGTGATGGATATTCGACTTTTACAAGAAAAAGGTTTGAATACCATTACACCAATCATAGTCTTAAATAGTGATCAGTTTACGATTCATCACTCTTCTCTTCCAAAAGAAGTAAAACGAAATGATATATTAATAGACTTAATTGGTAGATAAATAAATGATAATACGACAATTTTATATACAAAAATAATCCCTTTCTGAACTAGATTGGGATTATTTTTTACTATTAAGAATATTAAGGGTCTTAATAATGCTTTTGTCAGTCAGAATTTACGTGAGTAGGTTTAACTGATGTTTTACAGTATGACGAACAAGCAACAAGGTATGATGAGCTTTGTAAACATCTTCGTTAGGATGTAAATCTTGAATTAGTCGGTGATAATAAAAAACTCACCCTGCAATGAATTAAATAAGGGTGATTTTTATAACTTATTTCCAGGGTTTACATTTTAGATTTATACAATATTGTAAGGAAAAAAGTAGTATGAAGCAGTATGGAATATTTTTATTATTATATCATGTATATTAATTTGTATAGCTTTTTATAAATCCTTTGTTTTCATCTTATTCATTTCCTTTTGACGACGATTACGGAGTGCTTTTCTACCTTTAACCCACTCCTCAATCAATAAAATTAATCCAACAATTAGTAAAACAATATACATAATATTATTTTCGATTCTGTTTGTAATAAACAACCACGTCATAACACCAATAAATATTACAGGCATAATGACACCTAGGATAAATGGATTTCTTGTAGCCATAAAATACTGAATTGCTGACATCGCAACAATAAGTAAGAATACAGTTAACTCTGTCATTTAATTCCCTCCCTTTTCAGCATTATATTTTTTTATAATTAGTCGTGCATCTTCCAATGTTATGCGCTCTTCAATGGCAAGCTTTTTGATAAAATCAACCAATGGTTCTGATTGATTATTGTGAGATATATTTATTTTTTGTATCAACCTATCTAACCTGAGTCGGACTGTAGGATACGATACATCATACTCTTTGGCAAGACTTTTCAAAGAACCTGAATTAATAATAAATTTACGAATGAATTCAAGATCCTCTGAATCTAGCGATAAAATCCACGAAGGAATATCTCTTTCACTCATTCATTTCCCTCCTTGTTTCCAAGGATACCACACCATTTTAATAATGTAAATATTTTTTTGTTATTGTCTTTAACTTTGTTTATTTTTTGTTTAATATTATTTAAAATAATGTTCAAGAGTTACTTCTAATCATTACATTCCTTTAGAAATTCAAAAACATATCAACAGTTATGTACTATCTTTATATGGGGAGAGAAATAATTTAACATGTTTGCTATTGGCTTTAAAGAGTTTAAAAACTTGTTCAAAAGTTTTAAATCATTAGTTGTTATAAGCATTATATTAGGGGTTACGTTAAGGTCTGCTAAGCTAATCAGCATTTTTCAAAGTCAACTTCATTAATTAGGGATGAATGATAGCCCCTATGCTACAGGATTATTAATCATAATCCTATTAGCTAGCCCTCTGTTTATTTTTGTTTTAATACATAATGCTATATATGAAGATTATAGATCTAGAACGATTAGGTTTATCGCAACCAAAACATCAAGAGAAAATATTATTTTTGGGAGTTTATTCTTTTGGATTGTTTGTTTAACAATAACTGTAATATTATTCAACTCTTTTTTATTTTTTTCAGAATTATTGCATCAATAATTTATGTGTCTTATTTTACTGACTATATTACTTTCTAAGTATTTCTAGACTAGGTATACAGGATTTTTAGGGAACACTTATTAAAATACATTACAATCCTTACTCGATCCATTGAATTATTGCTTTACTTATATAATAGAAGCATTCAAATGAAGGAAATGAACAATTCTCTTACGTTAAATCCCATGAAGAATCATTAAAAGATCCATATCCTTTCTTAATCATAAATGGGTTCTTCTCCTCGTAATCTGACATTTTTAATCCATTTGTTTTTATTTTTTGATATTTATAAATTTTCGGAATTATAATGATTGTTTGCCTATCTTTATATATGAACTTAATAATCCTATATTCCCAAGTCATAATAACAAACATTTCCATCGTTGTATAAAAACTCCTAATTTTCTAGTACATATTACTGATTTTGTAAAATCAACTTGTATGAATTTAACGAATATTCTAGAATGGGAATGGTTATTGGAATGTCAATAGGGAGGAGAAAGACAAAATGCTAACAACTTCTGCTGCTATTGGGATAGGCGCTGCTATATGGGTTACTGCAGGATATTTTCTATTTTCATAATTCATATAGAGTCTATTAAGTTTTCAGATTATTCATTACTCTTTTAAGGAGGTGAAAAGAAATGCTAAAATTCATAGAAGTCCAAGCTGAAGAATTAAACTGCGGCTGGTGCATGACTGCTGGCGTAGTTATTGGTGCTGGGGCAACAATCGGCGGCGCACTTCTCATAACTTAATTTAAGTGATTCTATTAAGATGTAAAGGAGGAATTAAAGTGGATAAACTATTTTTTAAAGAAGTTGAAGTAGAAGAATTAAACTCCCATGTAACTGATTTCTGGACAGGCTTTGGCATTGGAGCAGGTTTCGTAGGAGCCGCTGCTGGATTAGCAGCTGTCTTAACATAATGAATAGAATAGCAATTCCAACTCTAGTCACATTATTAACACTTATCGTCTTTGGTTTACTGATTATAATTACTAACGAGCATCTTGCTATTATTATACCAGTCTCTTTATTGCTCGTTATTTTTTCTAGTTTTCTTTTAGGTAATGTACTTAAATACAGACAGGAATAATACTTTATCTTCTTCTCATCAGTAGAGTATTGCCCTCTACTGATGGGAATTCTTTTGTTAGAGGAGGAGCTTCCAATGATCGGTCTTTCAGTTATCGAGGAAACTAATCAAATTATACATAATTATCAAGAAAAAGAACAGTTAAGTGAATTAATAGCTGAAAATAATAAAGTTATAATGGATCATTTTGATTTTGACCAATCTACTTTAACCGATTTTATCGATTATATTGAATTCCAAGGTTATGAACAATATGTATTTTTCGTCATCGGTGAAGTAAATCGAACTGTTCGCATTGCTTCATTTCTTCAGGACGAACTAGACCATATCCAATTTTCTGTTATTGATAATCAATTACAAGTTTTGTATGGGGACCCATCTGTTGCAACTTTATTTAAAGGAAAGTGGATAGACCGTAGGCAAGTAAGAAGTCAGTCTAATTCAACTGAATATTTAAAAAACGGTATCATGGCAATGTTTACTGGTTTTTACCCTGAAAATTTAAATAAAAATATTTTAAAACATTTATACATTCAAAATGAAGAAATTTTAGAAAAAATTAGTAAAGATGTTTTTATGAATATTGCAATAAATAGCTCAATATTTGTACGTTCTCATCAAGAAAAAAGTTTGAACGAATTTCCTTTTATTATGATTGAAGGAGAGTCCATTGAACACCATTATTTAGAAGAATTCATTCAACTTGATAAAAATGAAGTTTTATCGATGTTGGATGAATTTAAAAATAGTGGAGTTGTGAGAAATCCATACTCAAAAAAAGGGATTTTTGATTACTCACTCCTAGTTGAGCGACATACAAATAATCGGTTATTTTTTTATGAGGATGGCATATATCATGATTACGGAAAAAAATATTTAATTACACAAGACTTATCTTCAAATTATTTTAATATCTCTTCACAAAGTTTACCGGCTTATTCGGCAATATCAAATTATGATCAAGTTGTAAAAAGTATTTTTCCGCTTATGTTTCATCTAACTTCTTATTTTCAAGTACCAGAAAGTAAATTTATAACCCCTTATTCTCGCATCCATTTTGATCCTATAACTGATCAATTAAAGAATCTGTCATGGGTAGGTATTGAGAATGAAAAAGGGAAATATGTTTTTAATTTAAATAATAAGAAAATGTATGAGACAGAAGCATTATTTTTGGAAATAATGGAAGCAGATCAAAAAGATTGTTTAGATGAACTGAGAAAGCGACATACAAATATTGAAAATATGATTAACCAATACAGGGAGATCGTCAAACATGCATAATCATTATCTTTTTGGTCCTTTTTACAGAAAGTACACTCAAGGTGTTCCAGTAACAGACAATATTTATGCGGATCCTCTTTTCGCCAAGTTTTACAATAAAACCATCGATTATGGATCTCAGTTTAGTGACATCGATTTTTATAGGAAATGTTTAAAGCAAGAAGATACGATACTTGAAATTGGTACCGGAAATGGCCGGGTTTTTAATGTGTTAATAAATGAAAATTTTAATATTTATGGTATTGAACCTGAAATTGAGATGATTCAATACATAGATGAACAATATCAAGATAGGATCTTTATAACGGGGATCGAGCATTTAAGTTGTCTTAATGGGATGAAATTCTCTAAAGTACTTATCCCTGCTACCACTATTTCACTTTTTCCAAAAGAAGTCATTTCTCTATTTTTTAAAGAAATGAAATCCTATTTAACCTTCGACGGAAAAATTATTTTTGATATTATTAAACCCGAGTTTGGAAAACAGACTTCCAATCAGATTCAAACAATTAAAACAGATGAAGGTACATTTTTTCTTGGGAATACAATTATTGATCAATATTATGTTCTCAATATTTATACGAAACAACAACAAACAGAAAAAATTGGCTATTCGAAAAAGTATCTACATACTTCGGGTTATTTTCAGGAATTAGCAAACGAATTAAATTATAAGTTCAATATTATTCAAAGTACGAATACCTATCAATTTTTGGAGATGACAAACATTGATTAACAAAAATTATGTTGTCCCAATGGGAGAAATTAATAAAAATAGTTTTTATGAACTAGAGATTACTAGAGGAGAAGGTTCGTATTTAATTGGGACTGATGGTAAAAAATATTTAGATCTTCGTAGCGGTTTATGGAATGTTTCACTCGGCTATAATTCCGAGTTAAACAACAGAATTTTAACTGTTTTTCAAGATTTAATAGGAAAGCAACTTCCATACCTCGATTTAAGTTCATACATACATCCTTTATATCAAATATATAGTGAACAACTTTTGGATTTTATTAATAATGGACAATCTGAGCGGTATAGTAAGGTTTTTTATACGAATAGTGGTTCGGAAGGCACTGAACTTGTGACAAAACTTGTGCGTCATATTTGCGGACCCAATAAACGTATAGTCACTTTTGACCGAAGTTACCATGGAACTTTTTATGCAGGTATATCAGCGAACGGTATTGAACAAGACATCACCGCTCCATATGCACCAAAAGTTGACGGATTTGTACATATTAAAACACCGGAAAATGAGGATGAAGAGATCCAACTACTTCAACATATAGAAAACCATCACCAATCAATCGGTGCCTTATTATTTGAGCCGGTAATCGGTTCAGGTGGTGTGCATGTTTTTCGTCAATCATTTATGCAAGAATTAAAAAACATTCTCGATAAGTACAACATACTCCTTATTTTTGATGAAGTAGCAACTGGGTTTTTTCGGGTTGGACAACGTTTTGCCTTTCACGAGTTAAAAATTGTACCCGACTTAATCATTCTAAGTAAAAGTATAAACAATGGGACAACTCCAATGGGAGCTGTTGTTATGAAGGAATCATTATGCCAGTGGTTCGAAGAAAAGAAAATATATATCGAACATTTTTCTACCCAAAACGGAAATTTACTTGGTATTGCATCTGCAATGGAAACGTTGAAATTCTATAAAGAAAAAGAAGAGATGCTTTTAACCAATGTAAAAAAAATTGAAAAAATTATTCGTGATTCCATAACAACACATACAAAAGTTAATGGTAAAGGAGCTATGTTTTCCATCCCTATTAATGATCGTTTACAAACGATGAGAATTGCCGAGGAACTAAAAAAACTTGGTATTCTCACATATTTATATATAAATAGTGAACGAGATAATGGTCTTACTCTATTTCCACCTCTTCTCATTGAAAGTTCTATCTTAAAAAGAGCCATGAAAATGGTTGTAAGGAGAGTGTAGAGGTGAAAGAAGTTAAAGGGTTAAAAATTGGTAATGTTCATTTAGAGTACTTAGAAAATGATGATGATGTTTATTTTTATAATCCAGCTAATCAAAGAATGGTACATGGGAATCGCGAAACATTAACGTTTTTAAAAAATTATCATCAGACAAACGAAAAAGTTAAGGAAGTTGATCACTTTCTTTATGGAAAAAAGAAACTCAATCCTTTACATTTAAAAATCTTACAATTTGAAATGAAGTCCCAATGGATGGATAAGTTGGTTTCTATAAGCCAGCAAAAACAATTTAAATATTTTTTTATAACAATTATACTTATCTTTTTTGTCATGATACCTTTTGTATTTGAAAAAGCATATCTCTACTACGTTACTGGAGCCTATCAGTTCAAATGGTATCATCTTCTTTACATATTTCTTGCTCAAATATTGATCGTGCAACTCCACGAGTTTGGACATTATCTCACCTACCGTAAGTATGTGAGAACAAAAACGGCAAGGTTTGGCGTTATGATCAGATACTTTTTTATTCCTTTATTTTATACCAATGTTAATTACATGCGGACTCTGCAAAAAAAACAGCGTATTCGTATCTTACTTTCAGGAGTAATAACCCAACTGTTTACGGGTGGAATTCTTTCGGTTGCTTATATACTTACTGAAAATAATCTCATTTTATATCTTTATATGGTGAATATCTTAATCATTGTCCTGAATATTATCCCTTTCTTAAGAATGGATGGCTACTGGCTTATTAATTTATTCATCGATTCCGATGATTATATGAATAGCTTTACTCAATTTATCTTCAAAAGAAAGCAGATTCAGTTCTTAGAACTGCTTTTTGCCATTGTTAATATCGTCTTAATTCTTTTCGTCATTATCATTGGAACTGTATTTGCATATTCAGAAATGAAGGAGATTGGCAATTGGATAAGAAACATGTTCTAATTTTCGGTTCGGAAGGTTATATAGGGCTCGATTTACAAAAACGATTTGATCTTGAAAAATATTCACTCATCTGTATCGATCAAAAACCACAAGATCAAGTACAAAAGGAAAGTAACAAGGTATATCTACAACTAGATATAACCAATGAAGAAGATCAAAAGTTTTTAATATCTTATTTAGAAAGGGAAAACATCGAGATTCATTATCTTGTTTATTTGGTCGGGATTAATACAATGGACAATTTTTTTACTATCACAGATGAAAACTGGGACAAAACATTTCAAACCAATATAAAAAGCTTCGTTTTTTTACTTAAAAAGATTTACCATTTCTTTGCAAAAAAAGTAGCAATTGTAACTGTAGCTTCTCAAAATGGTGTAGTAGCTCATGAAGATCGAATCGCATATGGAACATCAAAGGCTGCATTAATCCACTTAACAAAAAATTTAAGTATCGACTTTTTAAAAGATAAAAGTCGAGACATTAAAGTGAATTGTGTATCACCATCTTATGTAAAAAATGAAAGTAACCAGACACTTTTAAATTCTCATCAAGGTAGAACATACTTAAATCGGATTCCCTACCGGAAGTTTTTAGAAGCCAAAGATGTTTCGAATGTTATTTTATTTCTCTTGTCAGAAAAAAGTGATGCCATTAGAGGTCAGAATATTGTTGTCGACTATGGATACACAATTATTTAGTGTGTAAGGAGGACGATGATGAGTTTAGAAATAAAAAATATTACAAAAGAATTTAATAAAAAAATAGCTGTTCACAATTTAAATTTAACAGTTCCAACAGGAGAGGTATTTGGTTTTTTAGGCGCAAACGGAGCAGGGAAGACAACTACCTTTCGTATGATACTTGATTTGATTAAACCGACAAGCGGCATCATTTTATGGGATGGCAAACCTATTAATTATAAAATAAAAAATCGTATAGGTTATTTGCCAGAAGAACGTGGCTTATATCCAAATATGACAATTGAGGAAGAGATTCTATACTTTGGCCGTCTAAAAAAATTGAATAGAGCGGAAATTGTCTCTGAGATGAAATATTGGTTAGATCGCTTTGAAATAGCGGAAAATATAAAGAAAAAGAAAGTTGGTAGTCTTTCAAAAGGGAACCAGCAGAAAATTCAATTAATTACAGCAATCATAAACAAACCTGATTTGCTTATTTTAGATGAACCATTTAGCGGACTTGATCCAGTAAATGTTGAAATGTTAAAATCCGCAGTTAAAGATTTACAAAAGAATGGTACAACCATTGTGTTTAGTTCCCACCGAATGGATCATGTTGAAGAACTTTGTGAGAATATTTGTATTATGAAACATGGACAACCCGTTGTCTCAGGAAAAATAAAAGATATTAAAAATAATTTCGGAAAGAAATACGTGGTTATTCATGGTCTGATCGACGATAGTAGAATCGCATCAATTTCCGGTGTAAAAGATGTTCAGAAAAATAAAAATGGCATTACACTTTCAATTGAATCTAAAGAGACTGCAAGAAAAATTTTTTCTTATATTAAAGAGATGGACTTTGTTGAAAAATTTTCAGTAGAAGATCCATCCTTGCAAGAGATATTCATTGCTAAAGTAGGTGGTAAAAATGGATAATTTCTGGACAGTATTTTTTTCGAATTACCGGACAAAGATTAAATCAAAATCCTTTCTTACATTCACAATCTTATTCACTTTAATTATTATTGGCTTAATGTTTTCAGATAAAATCATGAATCTCTTCCAACCGGATAGTAAACCTGTTGGAGTGGTTACAAGCGATAATGAACTCAAAGAAATCGTTAGTCAAATGACAGAAGATCAATTGATTAGTGGTGGTCATGAACACGAAATCATGTATTTTTCAAATAAAAAAGATGCTGAGGAAAAATTAGCGGATGATCAACTTGCTTATTTTTTAACGATTGATCGTAACACGGACAGAACACTTTTGGTAACATTCATTGCAGAAACAGATGTTCATGATGAAGATGTTGCATCCGTTCAAAGTATTTTCTCACAAATTCAATCGTATCTAATGGCACAGGATATTCAACTTTCAGATGAAGAATTTCTACGTGTTCTATCACCAGCAGAAATTGTTGTTGAAAAGATGAGCTCAAATTTAAAAGATGAAGAAAATCATTTAAGTACAGGTTTTCTTATCATTCTGTTTATTTCGTTAAATTATATTTTAATTTTAAGTTATGCAACACAATTAGCAACAGCTGTAGCTACTGAAAAATCTTCACGAGTGATGGAGTTAATTATATCGAGCATTTCACCTACGAAATATTTATTTGCGAAATTATTATCAACCTTGTTCGTAGGTCTAACTCAAGTTGCTGTATGGTTGTTAGTGCCATATCTTTTATATAAACTTAACATTATTAATATTGACGATAGTTTATCTAGTTTCATAAATTTGTCTAGCTTAGATACAGAAATGATTGGATTAGGGATTATATTCTTTGTACTTGGATTTTTACTCTATGGTTCTTTAGCTTGTTTATTCGGCTCCTTAATGAGCAGATCCGAGGAGTCCTCCCAAGCAGTGATGCCATTGATGATACTATTACTAATAGGTTTTTATATCGGGATCTTCGGATTATATAATCCTAGCAGTACATTTATTACTGTTACAAGTCATATCCCATTTTTCACACCAATTATTATGCTTGTCAGAGTAGGCTTTCTTAATATTTCCTTCCTGGAAATCTTTATATCTCTGTTAACTTTATCATTACTTACTGTTGCTACAATCTTTGTCACAGCAAGAGTTTTCAAAGGTGGCGTATTTTTATACGGAAAAGGTTCTTTTAAAAATATAAAAAAAGCATTGGATGTTCATCAAAATTAAGGATAAACATTATAGTAAACTTCCGAACAAAAGAGTCATCTCTCTGATGTTTGGAAGTTTCTTCTTTCTCAACTGATTGGCTGACTTAGCCCTGTATTGATTAGGACGAAAGTCAATTCGTATTATCGATACTTTTCATAATTTTAGTAGTAAATATATAATAATTTATTAATTGCATTTAAAATGGCTTCATGAATTTCATCGTAAGGCAACTATAAAGCAACCTGTATACGGTTTACAGTCCGTTATCGCTTGTTTTTAAGTCGCTCCGAAATCGACTAAATGCTTAACTTTCCAAATATTCGTGTTGTAAAATGCCCATGTGAATAATATCGTGCCATTTACCATTTCTAAATAAACTTTCTCTACTCTGCCCTTCCTTTCGGAAACCCATTTTTGTGTATAAACGAATTGCTCTTTCATTAAATGAAAATACTCTCAAGGAAACTCGATGAAGATTTAGTTCATAAAAAGCATAATCCAGAATTAATTTCATTCCTTCTGAACCATAACCTTTCCCCCAATAATTCTTTTCTCCAATATCAATAATGCATTCAGCATTCCTGTTTTTATAATCTATATGAATTAATGATACGATCCCAATTGGAGTTTCAGTTTCTGTCTCAGTTATGATATAGCTTTTAGCTGTTGAAGACCCTAAAATTACCTGTTCAACAAAGTCTTCCGTTGATTCTAAGGTATAAACATCAAGTGATGGATTCGTATTATACATGACGTCTAAATCATTTCTCCATTTGTTATACAATTCTGTATCTTCCTTCGTCATCTTTCTTAATCGCAATCTTGGTGATTCGAACAACATTGCATTCACTCCTCATTTAAAGATGTTGGATTTAATAATTTTTCTAACGTAAAAAGTAAAATCGATAATTGTTCCTTGACTTTTGTCTGTTCATAGCCAAACTGAAACGTATCCAACATTAAACCGTTTAAAAATGAGATTATATAACGTGCAATTGTATGGCTAGGTTGTTGGGGGTTAAATTCTCCTCTATTTTCTCCTACATTTATCACATTTTCGATCACTTCAATCAACCGAATATATCGTTCAGATATATAAGGAAAGTGTTCTTTGTCATTCGCATAATTGGATGACAAAAAGAATTCTGCTTTTGCTAAAAGTAATGTTTGTTCAATTCTTTCAATATATGTACGTTGTTCTTCAATCCATTGTCTGATTTGAAGCCAATTGGAACCTTCACCAGATGGCATAAAATTTTGAATATCCTTTTGATCATCATATTTTAAAACTTCTAGAAAAACATGTTCAATATTATTAAAGTAGCTATACAATGCACCTCTTGAAATGCCAGCTCTGTCCATAATATCTTGCATCGTAGTCCGAATAAACCCTTTTTGTACAAAAACTTCCCTAGCTACTTCTACTAATTCTTGTTTTCTTTTCTTTTTATATTCTTCACTTACTTTAGGAGTCATCCTATCACCTTCGAAAAAATAAATAGACATTATTGTCGTTTATACAAAGATAATTATAACGACACTCATGTCTATTTTCAAGTGTATGGGGAAAATTTAACATACAGATCAAGGTAGGCACCATCATAGATGAGAAGAAATCTTTCGTACAATCAAGACTCCCATAATATATCTAGAATAAGTGGCTTATAATGTTGTATTATATTTTGTATATAGCAAAAAGGACACTTAGTATAAAATTGACAAAGCTACACATAAGCATACAAAAAAAGAGAGGGAGGATTACCTCTCTTTTTATGATTAGGTAGATACTTCAAAACAGCGTTTTCTTTTATTTAATAATTGATTCTTTAATTAAAAATTCCTCTGCTCCCTTTTAACAATTAATTTCACTTTTTATCACTTTCAATTATAATATTCAATAATCTATTAACCTTTTACAGAACCACTCGTTAAACCTCTTACTACTCTTTCTTGAGAGAAAATAAATACTGCAATTATTGGTAAACTAGCTAACGTTAAAGCTGCCATTAAACCTGGTACATTAACCGAGAATTCACCATAAAACTTTTGGAGTCCTAGTGGCAATGTCATTTCTTCCTGACTTTGGATTAATACTAAAGCAAATACAAATTCATTCCAAATATGAACAAAGTTGTATATGACAACAGTTGAAATGGCGGGTTTAACATTCGGAAATATGACATTAATAAAAATCCTCCAATATCCAGCACCGTCTAATTTCGCAGCCTCTTCAAGCTCAACAGGAATCTCTCTCATAAATTGTACAAAAATAAATATTGAAATTGGCAAAGCAAATGCAACATATGGACCGATTAACGCTAATAATGAGTCATAGAGATCAAAGTTATTTGACATGATAAATATTGGTATTAAAGTGGCATGAATTGGAATCATCATACCAACGATAAATAATAAAAATAGCGGTCTATTTAATTTGAAATTCAACCGACTTAATGGATAGCTTGCAAGGGCAGATATAATAACAACTAATATAACAGAACCAACCGTTACATAAATACTGTTCAGGAAAAAGTTGAAAAGCCCTTTTTCAAACACTGACACATACTGTTCAAATGTCATAGAATCCAACGAAATGGAGAAAGGATTTAAAAAAAAGTCATTCATCGACTTAAAGGAAGTGGTAACCATATACAAAAAGGGATATCCTGTAAAAATAACTAAAATGAGAGCGAATATATAAATTAAAAATTTATTAATCACCTTTGTTACAGATTTCATTTTAGAGACTCCCTTCTTTGCCTTAGACCGTCAGTAATTAAAATTAATATTACACTAATTAATGCAAGAATAAACATCATTGATGCAATCGCACTTCCATACCCCATATTAAAATTAATGAAACTTTGTTTATACATATAAGTTCCTAATATTTCAGTTGCACTACCGGAGCCTCCGCCTAACATTATATAAAACATATCAAATGTTTTAAGAGAACCTACTACAGCAAGAATAGATGAACTTACAATTGTTGGCATTAATGATGGAAGTGTAACATAAAAGAATTTCTGAGCTTCATTTGCCCCATCGATATCTGCAGCTTCATATAGTTCTTCAGGAATTCCTACCATTGCAGCCTTAAATAATATCATATAAAACGGAGCGAATTGCCATACAATTACAACCAAAACAGCAACAATTGCCGTTTTATTTGAAGCTAACCAATGGATTGAGTCGATACCAAAGAACTCCAAAAATTTATTAATCGGTCCATTCACAGGATCATACATCAAAGTCCATAAAAGACCAATAGCCACTGCTGACATTAAAAACGGTAAAAAGTATATTACGTTTAGGATCTTTTTCCCTCTAATTTTACTTAATAATACCAATGCCATTATTAATCCTAATGGTATTTGAACAAAAACAGATACTAAAATGAGATATACATTATTTTTCAATGCTAGCCAGAAAGTGCTGTCATATAATAGATTTTTAAAATTTTCAAAGCCAATAAATACTTTTTCTTTTGAAATACCATTCCATTCAAATAAACTATAATTGAAGGTGGCAAGTATAGGATAAATGATAAAAATTGTATAAACTAAGAGTGCAGGTAATACGAATAATAAGATTGCCATTCTTTTTTTTCGATTTTCGATTTTAAGCGAACTGTTGTTACTATCCATTGTGCCCCCCCTTTATTTTTCTAGAGAGTATCATATATTAGTAGAAAGGCTAGTTTTGTATACTAGCCTTTGTTCATTTATCTAGGATTTCCTTTGCTTTTTTTTCCATTGCCTTTGCAGCTTCTTCTGGTGTCATGGTTAGTCCAAATAAATCAAAAGTTGTATTTTTATGGAGTTCAGCTAATTCTGGTGGCAATGTTTGGTCATATGGAAATTGGATTGAATTTGCATTATTGATCCATTCTGTAAAGATACTTGTATACTCATCTTCAACTTCCACACCTTTGATCGCAACTACATTACCCGATCTATCAACATAATCTTGTGCAGTCTCATCACTTGTTAATTCCTTAATCAACTCTACAGCAAGTTCTGGATGTTCCGTATCTTCTTTGATAGACCATGTTGGTGAAACCCCAGCACTCATATTTGTTGGATCTCCAATTCCTTCTTCCAATTTAGGAAATCGAAATACCCCCATTTTTTCTTCAAACTCAGGAAATTCTTCACGAACATGATTAACAAAAGCACCTGTTTGCAGTAACATAGCTGCTTGTCCCGTATACATCAATTGTCTTGCTTGGCCAGAATCATAAGGGAGTCCATTAAAGCCTGGATTAAAGGCACCTTTATTAACAAGGTCTTGAATATATTCACCAGCTTTTACAAAGACTTCATCATCAAAACCTTTTCCTTCTCGACGATAAGCTTGTTTAAATACATCTTCTCCACCTAATCGATCTACAAAATACATTAAAAAGAATGCACCTGGCCATTTAGGTTGGTTTGCTAACGCGATAGGATATACGTCATTTTCCTTTAAAACATCAACAATTTCTAGCAAATCATCATAGGTTTCTGGTACTTCTAACCCGTATTTCTCAAAAATTTCTTTATTATAGTAAAAAATATATGGCGATATACCTAATGGGAGTCCGTAAATTTTATTGTCATATGTAGCGTTTTCTAAGGCAGTTTCTATAAAACGATCAAACTCAATATCTTCATTCGTTAGATCTTTTACTTGCCCTGATTTCACAAACTCTTCCAGCCATCCACCGCCCCAACTCGCAAAGACATCTGGTGCTTGGCCACCTGACATAGCAACAACTAAACGTTGCTTATAATCATCATTTGGTACCTGTACTACGTTTACTTTCACACCTGGATGTTTCTCTTCAAAGCGCTTTATAGCATCATTATATATTTCTATTCTTGCTCCAGTGTCAAAGTGCCAAAGCTCAAGCTCTTTTTGGCCCTTGGAGGCATTGGGTTCTTTAGACTCATTTGAACCTTGACAGCCTACCAGACTTATACATGTCACAATGAAAAGGAGAAGTAACCTTTTCAATTTCATCATCCTCTCTTTTTTAAAATCTAGCTTTATAATCACATTTTGTCATACATGTTTTACTAAACCCCATTACTTCTACATCCGATATCCAGGTTACTTAAGAAAGATCATGTTTTTTCAAAAATTATAAGTTATCGTTAATATGACAGATAATTCAGAATAATTAAGATCCACTACAGCTATAATCTACATTTTTGCATAACAATCTACTAATCATAGAAATATCATGTTTTCGATTTTCCCGATTTAGATTTTGTAGTTTGTTTGTTTAACAGTGTTCCTACCCACTCGGATAACAAACAAATTTCCTAATACTAATATAAGTCCCCCCTTCAATCATTTAAAAAGAATGATAAATGGACGGTAACGTTTTCAAAAAAGTTAGTTTAGCCACTGTACTAACTAACTTCAGTTTATTATAATAATACATAATTGTCAATATATTTAGAATTAACTTTCCTTATCTGAAAATAATGCAATCACTTAAAATAGGGTGCTCTTTTCAAAAAAATGGTTCTAAACAGTATTGTTTAGAACCATTTCGTATTATCGCTAAAACCTAAGCTACACATTTTCTTTTATCCAAACTTTCACTTGGTTATTTCCCTTTTTTAATTGGTTTATAGGACCTATGACATGTCGATTCGTTTTTCTTTCTCCAAAATAATCAGTATCTAAGATTAATTCACTTCCATCTGGATTTTCAAATTCCATATCAACAATTCTTACTCTTCCTAACGTTTTCGTCGTTTGAACTTCACCTAGAAATTCTTCAAATTCCTCTGGAAGTTTACAATGAAGATAGACACCATCTTCTTTTTCCAGAATGTTTATTTCTGGAGAAAAATCATTTTTCACTAATTTATTTTTTTCATCTTCATATGATATAGCACCATTTAAATACATATTGTGATTGATATATACAGGCTGTTCTACTTCTAAAAATATATTTAAATCACCGGGTTCTCTCTTTTCAACTAGCTCAATATATTCCTCTAATGAATTTGTGTAACCATTAAAATGTGCAGTGCCGACCATTTCAACTGAATCTTTGCCGACAAAAATATTGTTTTTAAAACGGTCATCTCCTCCGTATACTACAGCACAGCCGGCTATATCCGTACTATGTGGAAAATGGTATGGTGTTGATCGTTCTAAAACTTTGCGGTGCACCATTTTGCCACAGATTAAATTATTGATATAGGCTCCTCCTTGTGCAAAATTATCTATTGCATATTCGGAGCCAAGAATATTATGATCAACTAAATACGGACCATGACTGACTTCGACAAACAAATCCCGATTATTATTATAGTACAGGTTCTTACTTACTCTAGTTCCCTGAGTTTGCCAGTCTAACCAGGTACCTAAGCTACAATTATGGATTCGATTATTAACAATTTGCACGTCAATTGCCGCATGCAATTTTATTCCAGCGATCTCATGTCCATAAAATTCTCTTTTTATACCAATATTATAAATATGATTATTATAAATTTTACTAAATATACAACCAAGATGTCCGACAATTCCATTTTGGCCACAATCATATATGATATTATTTCTAATTATATGTGAACCGATATTTTCTTTACTCCACCCTATTTTCTTTGCAGAGAAGACAGATTCCAGTTGGTATTGATAACCAGGTTTATCTTTCCTTTTAGTACGATAATTATTACCTGTTGTGATTTCTTTACCAATACTAATTGCACTACACTTTGAGTCATGGATAATATTATTTTCAATAATCCAACCTTTACTCCAATGAGCTCCGATTAAACCAGGTTGTTCGGCTGTCGGCGGAGACCAAGGAGTAGCAGCATGGCACATTTCAAATCCTTTTATAGTTATATAATTTATTCCTGTCTGCTCTGGATAAAGACAACATTTACGTACATTAATCTCTACTAATTCTTTATTTGGATCATATTCATGAAAGTTTGCATAAATAGTAGTGAATTCCTCATCTACTTGTGAAAACCATACATATTTTGTTTGCTCAGGATTATCTACAGGAACAACTTTATTTGTCCAATGATCTAATACTTCTTTCACTACACTTGGATTATATAACTTCTCTAAACTATTTACCTCATAAAAAGACATACCATTTAAATATACTTCACCTAGGTGTTTACCTGGACTATATAAAAGCCAATCGCCATATACTTCCTCTTTATAAGGATTGAAGTCTCCAAAGAAACTATTGGATAGTTGTACTTTCCAAATACTGCCTTCTACATGTCTCCAATTTTGAATTCTTTCGGAACCTTTAATAACTACTTTTTCTCCTTCAGCTGCTTGATATGTGATTCGTCTAGTATTACTTAAGCCTGAATTTTTCGGTTTTATCCATTCACGATATACACCTTCATGGACAATAACTGTATCACCTGCCACTGCAATAGAAGCAGCTTTATTTATTGTTAAAAATGGTGCCTCTTTTGTTCCATTCCCTAAATCTGAACCAGTTTTTGCCACATGATAAACACGTCCCATTCTAAAACTACCTCCTGAAACATAGTTTTATCCCTGTTTTATACGATAATTTTAAATATTATTATTCATAACTTATTTATCACAAATTACACAAAATCAAATTTTCTGAAATAAAATTCAAAAAAAGAGTAATGCAGAACAAACTTATAGTAGTACAGATCCTAGTACTCTATTTATCTAGAAATTATATGACTATTTTCGATAATCGAAGTATTTAAAGTATGCTGGTATTTTTTGACCACTCAAATCTTGTACACACATACCGACAAATGTTCCAGTAAA
The DNA here is from genome assembly GCF_025660415.1 of Pallidibacillus thermolactis. Classification (NCBI taxonomy): domain Bacteria; kingdom Bacillati; phylum Bacillota; class Bacilli; order Caryophanales; family Bacillaceae; genus Pallidibacillus; species Pallidibacillus thermolactis. The sequence continues at coordinate 27,866 of NZ_JAOUSE010000006.1, read as the reverse complement.
GCGGATATAATGTGAATCATCGTCTGAAAGATGACTTATGTCGATTCGATTTCCAATCTTTTGCCAACGGTTATCTTCTGTTGAATAATAAAATTGTAACCATTGATGATCAAGCTTTGCTTTTAATCTGATTAATCCAGATTCTAATGGGATATCTTCATTTAGTAGTTCATTATACTTTCCATGTTTCGTTTCAATAATGCCCAAACATTTATTTATATTTTCATCATGTGTCACTCTAAGATAAACATAATCTTCTGTATCATAATAAAAAATAAGTCCTGCCATTTGCTGAAAATTTTCTGGTTCAAATTCTAATGCTGTTTCTACTTCAACTTGTAAACTATCTAATCTTCGAGCTATCATACTCTGACGATGTGTTGATTGCATTGATTCGCCCCCGGTTACACGCAGGTACCCTGGACGTTCAGTTAAGGAAACCCAGTCTTCTGAAAAAGGTCTTCTTAATGAGTTCCAATACTTCTTCAACTGTTTCTCCTTAAAGTCATCAAAATTACTTTCCTGTTTAAATGGATATAAAGGAAGATTTGGACCTTCGACTTCTTTCTGTGGATTTGGACCTCCCACTACACGAATCCAATCATCCTCTGTCCAATAACACTTTTGCAGGGCTGTTTCTCGACCCAATATACACTTTTTATCCACCACCGGTCTTGCACATAAATGGGCCAAATACCATTCCCCATCTTGTGTTTCTACTAAGCTACCATGTCCTGCTTTTTGTAATTCGTTCATATCTTCCTGATTAGAGGTCAATATTGGATTTGTTGGGTCTAGTTCGTAGGGACCAAATATGGACTTTGATCGTGCTACAGATACAGCATGAGTGTACCAAGTCCCTCCTTCAGCAGTCATTAAATAATAATATCCATTTCGTTTATAGATATGTGGAGCTTCAGTGACTCCCAGCTCCGAACCTTTAAATATATTTTTTCTTGGACCTATAAGTTTCTTTCCTTCTACAGAATACTCTTGAATGACAATCCCTGCGAAAGAATTACGCCCCTTACGAAAATCCCAAAGCATATTCACTAGCCATTTCCTACCATCATCATCGTGAAATAGAGACGGATCAAATCCACTGCTGTTCAAATATGTCGGTTCCGACCAAGGACCCTCAATATTTTCTGCGGTAACTAAATAATTGTGAGTATCTTTAAAAGCACTCATTCTAGTTTTCACATCTGTATATACCAAATAGAACAGCCCATCTGAATAACTTAAACAAGGTGCCCATACTCCCCCAGAATCAATATTTCCTATCAAATTTAACTGAGAGGTACGAGTTAAAGGTTGACCAATCAATTTCCAGTTAACTAAATCTTTTGAATGATAGATTTGTACACCCGGATACCATTCAAAAGTAGATACAGCAATATAATAATCATCTTCTACCCTTAATATTGACGGATCTGGATTAAAACCTGTCAATATCGGATTTTTTATTGTATTTCTCATAAAACACCTCCTGGCAGTTCATTTTAATCAAGCCAATATATAGACAATCTATAAATACTCCTTCAAATTTTCTACATTTACATATTGAAGGATCGTTTAAAAAGGGTATAAGCTAAATGATGACTGTTGAATTCTTTTTATCACCTATCATGATTGCTTTCTAACGCTCAAACTTTCGATATCCAAGTATGTTATTGGTTAAAAAACATCATCGTTATACTCATCAGAATAATCAGAAAAAAATATGTAAAGTAATCCCATCACTTCTATTAATGAAAAGTTGTTATATAGATTTATTGTGAAACCCCTTTCATCAATAGCTTAACAAAACGGATATTGTTTGTCTAGTATACAAACTAAGTTTTTCAAGTGAAGAAAAGAGACTATATCTTATTTCTAAGACATTTATATAAAGCAAGATATTCATAAAGTAGAATTAATAATTAAAATGGAAAATTTAAATGTCTCCATATAACAACTGGAGACATTTAAATTTTCCTATATCATACTATTTTCATTTTATGTGTCTTACCTTTGTGTCTTTGCAAGGATCCTATATTAACGTCCTATACTCCTAGATATACTCGTGCTTCATACGGTTTGAGTGTAAATATTTGGAAATTATCCCCATCTATTTTATAGTTGCTAATTAATAACTCGTTTGCGTAAAACGGAATATCCTCTGGAAATTTAAATGGAATGTTTTCCTTGCTGAAATTTGTAATCACCAACAATTTTTGACCTTTATATGTTCGTAAATAAGCAAAAACCTGTTCGTGTTCCGGTAGTAGGAGCTGGTAGTCCCCATATATAATGATCGGGTATTGTTTTCTAAGTTGAATTAATTTCCGATAATAATGGAAAATTGAATTCGGATCTTCGATTGCCTGGTTTGCGTTAATTTCGTTATAATTTTGATTCACCTGAATCCACGGCTTTCCTGTTGTAAATCCTGCCTGTGGTTTATCGCTCCACTGAAATGGTGTCCGGGCATTGTCCCTACTTTTTGCATAAATCGATTCCATCACTTGTTCCGGGTCCTCATTACCTTCGATCACTTTTTCTCGGTAAAAATTTAAAGTTTCAATATCTCTATAATCCTCAATCGAATCAAAGCAGATATTCGTCATGCCAATTTCCTCACCTTGATAAATGTAAGGTGTCCCCTGTAGCATATGCAGACATGTCGCAAGCATTTTTGCAGATTCAACCCGATATTCTTTGTCATCTCCAAATCGTGAAACGATCCTCGGTTGGTCGTGATTGTTCCAATACAAACTGTTCCAGCCGATTCCATTGAGTCCATTTTGCCATTTGGTAAGGTTTTTCTTTAAATCAATAAGCCTAAGGGGTTTTAAGTCCCATTTGCCATATGGTCCAGAATCAAGACTCATATGTTCAAAGGTAAACACCATATTCAATTCTTTTCTTTCTGGATTTGTATATTTTTTCGCTTCTTCTACATCAACACCAGGCATTTCGCCAACGGTCATCACATCATACTTGGACAGTACTTGTTCGTGCATTTCTTGCAAAAATTCATGAATACGCGGACCATTTCGATAATATTGGCTGCCGGAAGCATATATTTCTCCCGGCATAACCTTTCCGTCTGGTAATCCTGGAGCTTTAGAAATAAAGTTGATAACGTCCATACGGAAACCGTCAATTCCTTTATCTAGCCACCATGTCATCATTTTGTATATTTCTTTACGCAGTTTCGGATTTTCCCAGTTTAAATCCGGTTGTTTTTTGCTAAATAAATGCAAATAATATTCATCCGTCACAGGATCATATTCCCATGCGGATCCCCCAAAGTTGGACCGCCAATTATTCGGTTCTTTTCCATTCTTTCCAGGTCGCCAAATATAATAATCTCGATATGGGTTATTCTTAGATTTTCTTGCTTGTTTGAACCATTCATGTTCGTCAGACGTATGATTAACAACGAGATCCATAATGATTTTCATTCCACGAGCATGGATGTCAGTAATTAATTCATCCAAGTCGTCCATTGTTCCGAATTCATCCATAATTTTTTGATAGTCGGATATATCATATCCATTGTCATCATTTGGTGATTCATAAACAGGAGAAAGCCAAATAACATCTACTCCAAGTTTTTCTAGGTAATCTAGCTTTTTAATTATACCTCTAATATCGCCGATCCCGTCCCCGTTGCTATCAAAGAAACTACGCGGATAAATCTGATAAACAACACTTTCTTTCCACCAATTTTTTTGCAATATGAATCCTCCCACCGTGGCTAATTTTTTACTCGTCTTGCAAAATCAACAAATCGAAATTTATCCGGGCGGTGCCTCGATTCGGTAAATTGAAATAAATTAGCATCATCCAAATAGACTTGGCTTCGGATGACAACCACATTAGAAAAACCTTCTAGATCGAGGAGTTCACGATCCTCATCCGTTGGGTTTTCCACGACAATTTCTTTTTGTGCAAATCCAATGACAAGTCCTAACTCATTTTCAATATAATTATAAATGGATCCTTGACAAATTTCTTCTGTTAGTAAAGGTAAATATTGATCATTAAAATAATCTTTATCTAAAATTACCTTTTCGCCGTCTATTTCCCGGATCCGGTTTACGTTCCATACCCGATCATGTGGATCAGTTTTTAAAAATTCCATCGACTTATTATTCGGATCTAAGTATTTAATAGAATGAACAATAGTCCGACTGTTTAACTCTAATTTGCCCGCTAATTCTGTAAAACTTTCAATGCCGGAAACAGGAAATGAAAATTTATTCCGATCAATTATCATAGACCCTTTTCCTTGGATCTTCTGAATATAGCCGTTTTGAGACAATAAATCTAATGCTTTACGGATGGTTTCTCTAGAAGTTTCATATTGACTGGCCAATTCATTTTCAGATGGTAACAGTTCTCCTATCGACCATAAATTGGATTGAATTTTTTTCACTAAATCATTGTAGATGTTTAAATATTTCTTTTGCATGCAGTTATCCCTTCCAATAATAGACAATCGATTCATACGGCCGAAGTTGCAACTGATCCAGCTTACGTGGTGAATCTTCATAATTTGATAGTAGGATTTCAGGTTCCTTCTCTTCCTCAAATTGCAAATTGACGACCGCATCTTTTCCGTAAAAATTACTAATCACGAGTAATTTTTCGTTTTCCCAATTTCTAGTATAAGCGAAAATTTGTGGATCAGCATCCAAAAGGAGTTTGTAATCACCGTATGTGATAATATCATATTGTTTCCGCAATTGGATTAACTTCTGGTAATGATAAAAGATGGAATTTGAATCTTCGAGTGCATTTTCTACATTGATTTCCGAATAGTTGTCTGCAACTCCAATCCAAGGAGTTCCCTTTGTAAACCCTGCATGACGTTCTTTTGTCCATTGCATCGGCGTACGACCATTATCGCGGGATTTTTGCTGCAATATAGAGATAATTTCTTCTTCGTTTTTTCCTTCTTCTTGCAAAATTTTGTAGGCGTTTAAAGACTCGACATCACGATATTGATCAATGGATGTGAAATTAGGATTCGTCATACCTATTTCTTCACCTTGGAAAATATACGGTGTACCTTGCATCATGAACAGAGTGGTCGCTAGCATCTTCGCTGACTCACGATGATATTCACCATCATCCCCAAATCGTGAAACTACCCGAGGCTGATCATGATTACACCAGAATAAGGCATTCCAGCCTCCACCTTTATGCATGCCAACTTGCCAATCAGATAAAATCTTTTTTAACTCCAAAAAGTCAAACGGTGCTTTCGTCCATTTCTCCCCATTTGGATAATCCACTTTTAAATGATGGAATTGAAATGTCATCGACAGTTCTTCACGTTCCGGATTCGTATATTTAATACAGCTTTCCAGATTGGTAGACGACATTTCCCCGACAGTAAGCATATCGTATTTCGAGAAAACATTCCGGTTCATTTCATGCAAAAATTCATGGATCCGCGGTCCATCTGTATAAAATCTACGCCCATCACCGATATCATCATCAGGGAAATCTTGATTTTTAGAAATCAAATTAATGACATCTAGACGAAAACCATCAATTCCTTTTTCTGCCCAAAAGCGCATCATATCGAATATTTTTTCTCTTAACGCTTCATTTTCCCAGTTCAGATCGGCCTGAGTAACATCAAACAAGTGTAAATAATATTGTCCGGTTTTCTCATCAAACTGCCAGGCAGGTCCACCAAATTTTGACTGCCAGTTATTCGGAAGACCACCATTTTTTGGATCTTTCCAAATATAGAATTCTCGAAAAGGATTGTCTTTGGATGATCTCGCCTGTTTAAACCATTCATGTTCAGTGGAGGTATGGTTGACAACTAGATCCATAATTAGTTTCATCCCACGTTTATGTGTTTCTTCCAACAACTGCTCAAAATCTTCCATTGTTCCATAGGACGGGTCAATCGCATAATAATCGCTAATATCATAGCCATTGTCATTTTGAGGAGATTGGTAAATTGGCGTTAACCAAATGACATCAGCACCTAATTTTTTTATATAATCAAGTTTTTGAATGATCCCTTGAATATCACCAGTCCCTGATCCTGTCGTATCATAGAAACTTTTTGGGTAAATTTGATAGACCGTCGACCTTTTCCACCATGCTTCTGTTTTCATCATAATATATACTCCTTTCAAAACGATTATGAATAAAAATAGATAGATGCCTCAGCTCCTTCGTACCATTTTAAAACGAAAGAACTAAGGCAAATATTTTTAAATAACAATGCATTTAATTTTCCAGTTGTTTCCGTTTTGCAATAATAAATGTAATGATAAATGGAACCACGATTACAATCAACATTCCAATGAAAAAGGCTCCTATGCTGTTGGATATTGATAAAAATCCTGGAATTCCACCAACACCGATAGAGGAAGCTTGTACATTACTTACTGTAATGAGAGCACCGGCAATTGCTGCTCCGATAATTGCAGCAATAAATGGATAGCGATATTGTAAATTAACCCCAAACATCGCTGGTTCTGTAACCCCTAACCAGGCGGATATTCCAGAAGTTCCTGCTAGTCCTTTTAACTTTTCATTTTTAGTAGCAAGAAACATTGCAAATACAGCAGATCCCTGGGCTATATTGGAAAGTGCTACGATTGGCCATAGGAAAGTCGAACCTGTACTACCGATCAATTGCAAGTCTACGGCAAGAAATGTGTGATGCATTCCAGTAATAACTAAAGGAGCATAAAATAATCCATAAATTAGACCACCAATGAGTGGAACTGCCTCGAAGATAGCAATTAATCCGTTTGTTATCCAGTTTCCAATTGTAAAGGTAACTGGCCCAATGACAATAAATGCTAAAAATCCAGTTACAAGAAGAGCAACAGGTGCAACGACTAACAACTGTAAGGAGTCAATTACTCGTTTTCTTAACCATCTCTCAATACTTGCTAACACCCATGATGCAACTAAAACAGGCAACACTTGTCCTTGATAACCCATCATGTTTACTTCAAAACCGAAAAGATTCCAAGTGGGTGCTTCACCTTTTGCTGCCGCAACCGCATAATCACTTGCAGGCATTAAGGATGGATGTACAAGAATCAACCCGAGTACAATCCCTAGTAACGGATTTCCACCAAATCGTTTTACTGCCGACCAACCAATTAGTGCAGGTAAAAATGTAAATGCAGTATTGGCTATTACGTTAATCATATCCGCTACGCCAGCCCAAGAAGGATACATTTCAATGATCGGCTGATCTGTAAATATCGGGTTAACTAAGATATTATTTAGCCCCAGTAGTAAACCTGCCATAACAATGGCCGGTAAAATTGGAATGAATATATCAGCAAGTACTTTAATTCCTCGTTGAAGCGGATTCAATTTTTGACCGCCAGCAGCTTTTACTTCTTCTTTGGTCGCTTCTTTAATACCTGTTTCATGAACTAATGCCTTGTATACTTTATCTACAGTACCTTGACCAATCACAATTTGAAATTGTCCATTTGCAGAAAACGTACCTTTTACAACATCTATTTTTTCTAATTTATCTTTGTCTACAATGTCTTCATTGTCTAATGCAAAGCGTAGTCTTGTAACACAATGAGTTGCTGCATTAATATTTTCGATTCCACCAATCGCTTCAACAATTTGCTTTGCCTCTTCGCTATATTCCATACCAGATTGAGTGACTACTTTTTCTTTTGAGCTCTCTTCAGATTGACCTTTCAACGTGATTTCCAACAATGTTGATTCCCCGGCGATCACCGTACCATCATTGGTTTTTCTAATACTTTGAACTAGCTCACCAGTTGTAATAATGACCGGAGTAATATGACTTGCTGCTTTTTTCTTAATTAGCTGTAAATCAAATGTCAACAACAGATCTCCAGCCTTAACCTTATCCCCTTGCTTAACATGCATATCAAACCCTTCACCATCCATGTGAACGGTTTCTAAACCGACGTGAATAAGCAATTCCATACCTGAAGCGGTTTTTAAACCAACTGCATGCTTCGTTGGAAACGTTACGACAACTTCTCCATCTACCGGTGCAACCACTTTACCATCTGTCGGTTCAATGGCCAGTCCATCCCCCATCATCTTCTCAGAAAATGTCTGGTCTGGAACATTTTCAATTGCGACAACCTTACCAGTTAGCGGCGCTACCAAAGCTATTTTTCTTGCTTGATTTGCCATGTTTTTCACTCCAATTCTTAATTGCTATTGTTATATTTCCCGTCATAAAACAGTAGTATCCTTATTTTGGTTAAAAGACACAAATACGCATTAATAAAACAATAAAAATATTCAACAAAAAGCGTACGCTCTCAACTTTTAAAAGATTATTTGGTATGAAAGAACTTGTATACATGTTCTAGTCTGAATTTATATATACAAGAAATCGTTTTCTATTAACTTGTATATACATGTTCTAACTATAGTTTATCTTGTATATACAAGTTTTGCAAGTGCTTACAATTAACATTTTATGGAAATATAGGAAAAAGTTCTGAAACAGCCATTAGAAGGATAAAGAAAACACAATAGTGTAAACCTAAATTATTAATATTTTAGAAAAAATATTTTGTAATGACATGTCATCTTCTTAACCTATTAAAACACTTTCTCATATAAATTAAGCTTTATATTTGTTTTTTAATGTGGCTCTTATTAACTTCTAACTTTTTGATTGTATAAATTAGGTAGAAGTATTAGAGGAATGTTTTAATAGAAATTGTTATAGTACCGTCGGGATATAAAGAATGTTTGTGGCTTCAGCAATGAAACGTGTTGATCCATCGATTGAAATGGGTGTTTTACCAATGATCGATGGAGGAGAAAGTTTTGCGAAAACTCATTAACATAAAAGGAGGAGAATTGATCTATAAAAAAGTGACAGGACCAGTTAGCAAGAAGATTCACAGTCATTTTAGGATATATGTAGAGAGTGGAAAACGAACTGCCTGCTTTGTCAGTAACAGGATTAAAACTAGTACCTCGTAATAAAAGAACCCCTTAAAAACAACTACTTATAGCGTTAGGAGTTGGCTGTGATGATCTAGGTACATCTGATGGTGAATCGGGTATGATACAAGCTTTAGGCGTTCAATTAAAAAACAACTCCTAACCATTATGGATTTAGGAGTTGTTTTAGTAAATAACAAACTTATGGACGAACGGCAATCTCTCCACGACAAATCGTATACTGGATATTTAAGTCATTGTCTACTAGTAAAATATCTGCATCTTTACCGACTGTAATACTCCCTTTCCGATCATATATTCCAATTTGTTTAGCTGGATTAACGGAAGCCATTTTGACCACATCATGAAGTGAAACACCATTTAATCCAAACATTCTCCGAACACCATCATCCATCTTTAAAATACTACCAGCGAGTGTACCGTCTTCTAGTACCGCACGTTCATTATCTACTTTTACTGGCTGGTTACCTAATTCATAGTCTCCAGGAGGCAGGCCTTTGGCACGCATAGAATCGGTAATTAGAATAATTCTATCACTACCAACATTATCATAAATGAGCTGAAGCATCTCAGGTACAACATGGATCCCATCTGCTATTAATTCAGCTCGCAATGTATCTAATAGAAATGCAGCACCTACTGCACCGATATCCCGATGATGAATTCCATTCATCGCATTACATAGATGTGTCAACTGAGAAACACCTTGTTCAACAGCTTTCTTAATCTCTGCAAATCCTGCACCGGTATGTCCTGCAGATACGTTAATCCCATGTTCTTTTAATGTATTGATAAATGACCCATCTATGTCATGCTCTGGAGCCATCGTAATTGTTCGGATTTTATTACCTGACAACTCCTGCCATCTTAAGAAAAGATCAATATCTGGTTCTACAATATATTTTAAAGGTTGCGCACCTGCCTTGGATTTCTCTACAAAAGGTCCTTCTAAATGGACACCAATCATTTCCGCAAAGGTCGGTTTATTTTGATAGCTTGCAATTGTTTGTAACGCTTTTTCAATATTTTCAGGTGCTTGTGTGATCGTGGTAGCTAAGAAACTCGTTGTGCCTTCTTTTGGTAAAAATGAAGCCATTTTATCTAATGCTTCCTCGGTTGCATCCATCGTATCTGCTCCATTGGCTCCATGGATATGGCCATCTATAAACCCCGGAATGGCAGTAAGATTCGTAGCATCAATAATTTGAACATTTTCAGGTATATCAATCGGCTTATCTTGCTCTTCGTAAATCGCGCTTATCTTTCCGTCTGCTATAAACAAGCCACCTCTTATAAGGGTACCGTCTTCTAAAAAAATAGTTGCATTTTTTATAAAAGTGGTTGTATGCATATGTCATCATTCCTTTCCACCATTAGATTACCAATTACATATATAGATGTCTATACATATTGTCTTCTGTACAATTTTACCTTTATTTGATAAACTAATATTAAAATTAACGATAGGAGAAGGGATATACATGATTAATAAAAATTCACCGATTCCTATTTACTATCAATTGGAACAGGAAATCCGCCGTATGATCGAAAAAGAACTTTCTCCTGGTGATATGCTGCCATCCGAACGGGACTTTTCAGAAAAATACGATATTAGCAGAATGACCGTTAGACAAGCCATTGCAAATTTAGTCAAAGAAGGATTGATTTATCGTCAAAAAGGGAGAGGAACCTTTGTTGCAGAACGAAAATTTGAACAAGACCTCTCCGGATTATCTAGTTTTAGCGAAGATATGAAAAAGCGAGGACTTACTCCTTCAAATAAATTAATCAGTTTTAAAACAATTACTGGCGATCCTTCGCTTTCTTCTAAACTAAAGATCGATTTAGAAAGTGAAATATATAAAATAAAACGAATTCGACTGGCGAATGATGAACCCGTCGCATTAGAAACAATATACACACCGAAGGCAATAGTTGGTCAAATCGAAGCGCGAGATATCACTACCTCTTTTTATGATTATATTGAAAAAAAACTCAACTTAAAAATTGCTTATGGTACACAAACTATTGAGGCCTCTCTTGCAAGAGGAGATGAGATTGATTATTTAAACATCAAAAAAGGGAAACCTGTTCTCGTCATGCGTCGAATCAGTTTTCTACATGATGAACAAGAAACACCGATTGAATATGTTAAATCTGCATATCGTTCTGACAAATACAAGTTTATTATCCAAATGAAACGTGATTAATGAATAGGCACCTTTTGAAGTTTTTTAACTCCAAAACGAAAGGTGCCTAAACTTTATCGAAGGATTGAGCTGGCCATCCGAAAATATGTATGTCTTTTACCCCGGATGGTAATCGAGTAATCCATAATGCGCTCTGGAACAGCTATACCGTTCATTCCAGCATCTCCAATATGATGAATGTCTGCTCCTGCCATTTTGTTATACAAAGCAATCTGTTGAATTGTTTCTTTATCAGCACCCTCTTGACTTGTTCCAATCGTACTTAAAACAAGTGCTCCACTTTCATGAATAGCTTCAACTAATTTTTCCGTCTTCGCTAACGTCGTTCCAGGTACCGTCCCAACCCCTGGCACTAATACAATATCTGCCCCTGCAGCAACAAATGCTTTAACTGTTTCTTCATTAACCAGCGATTCATTAGCCCCTGCTCCATGCATTTTGCCAGCGATTATTAATAAACCTAATTCATTCGCCAACTTTGTGCTTTCTAAAATCGCTTTATTGGTTACACCAGTTTTAGGATTTCCCGTCAAACAAACAAAATCCACCCCTAATTCAACAGCCTTTTTTAGCGATGCCGCTGTTGCTTTTCTTCCCTCCGGTAGCTCACTCAATGTTTCCATCGCTTCCGCTTCTGGATCAACAGGTTCTAAATTAATTCCAACCGGTCTTCCAACTAGTTTTTTCAATTGTATAATCGTATCTGCTGCTTTAACATTTTCCAATCCTTCTATTTTCGGCTCATTTACATCAAAAACATTCAGTAATATCAGGTCGGCCCCAAATGCTGATGCATATTCAGCATTGGTCAGCCCTGGATATAACGGGGTAGTATGGCACATCACTTCGGCAACCAACGTTCTTCCTTCTGCTGCCCTAATCGACTGGAGTAAATCCTGTTTATTCATTTTTGCAAAGTCTGATGCAGTACAGTTTAATATACGTTTCATTTAAATAAATCCTCCATTGATTTTTACTTACACAGAGCTTAAAAATATTACTATAAAAAGAAAGCCAGTGATTCATATTTAATCACCAGCCCCCTAGGGTATTCTATTTGTTATTTCTTATTTTATTGATTTCATCGGCAACTGCCTGTACCTGTGTTCCAACGATTACTTGGATATTATGCTTTCCAACAACATTAATTCCTGGTACACCAGTTGATTTTATTTTACCTTGATCGACCGCATCTACATCTTTTACTTCAAGTCTTAAACGTGTAGCACAGTTATCAACAGATAGGACGTTTTCATCTCCGCCCAGCCCTTCATAAATTGTTTGTGCCATTACCGCAAAACGGTCTTTACCAGTAGATGCTGTTGCTTGGTTTGTTTCTATAACATCATCATCTTCACGTCCTGGGGTTTTGAAATTGAACTTGACGATTAAGAAACGGAATAAGAAGTAATAAATCACTGCAAAAATTAAACCTTGTACTAATAACATGAATGGCATATTCGCAATTGGTATTTGTAAACTAAGTATATAGTCAATTAATCCAGCACTAAAGCTAAATCCTGCTGTCCATTGAAATGACGCGGCAATGAACAATGATAGTCCTGTTAGTGCTGCGTGAACCACATAAAGTACAGGTGCTAAGAACATGAATGAGAATTCAAGTGGCTCTGTAACACCAGTTAAAAATGCTGCAAGTGCTCCAGCCATTAATAGAGAAGCAGCCTGCTTTTTCCTTTTGGTTTTTGCTGTATGATACATGGCAAGGGCTGCAGCTGGAAGTCCGAACATCATAATTGGGAAGAAACCTGCTTGATATCTACCAGTAATACCTTTTTCACCTTCACTTGCCCAGAAGTTACCGATATCGTTAATACCAGCTAAGTCAAACCAGAATACATTGTTTAATGCATGGTGTAGTCCTGTAGGAATTAATAACCGGTTAAAGAATCCATATAAACCAGCACCAATTGCACCTAATTTACTAATCCCTTCTCCAAATGAAACTAATGCATTATAAACATAAGGCCATACAAACAACAGAATAACAGAAACAGCCAACATTGCTGCGGCAGTAAGAATCGGTACTAATCGTTTTCCACTAAAGAAAGCTAATGCATCTGGCAATCTTACTTCACTGTATCGGTTGTATAAAGTAGCTGCAACTAAACCAGAAATAATACCAACAAAAACGTTTCCGATTTGGCCGAATGCCACATCTACACTTTCAGGATTAGTATGTAGAAGATTTGCCACGTTTTCGGGTGCTAAAACGGTAGTTACTACTAAATAACCAACCAAACCACTAAGGGCTGCAGGACCATCCTTTGACTTTGACATTCCTATTGCAACCCCAACTGCAAAGAGAATCGGAATAAAATTTAATATTGAGTTACCTGCACTAATCAAAAATGCAGATACTATATTACCTGAACCCCATCCTTCATGGTCAAGTGCATATCCAGCACCAGTCAATAATGCAGCTGCAGGCAAAACCGCAACAGGAAGCATTAACGACTTACCAAGGTTTTGCAAATACTTCATCATACAAATAACCTCCTTTACTATCCAATATGAACAATAATCCGCTTTCATTCCTTGATAATAGGAAGAAAGACCCTTCAAATATCATCCAAATTATAACATACCATCATATAGTTGTCTATACATCTATACAGTTGAAACCCTATTCTATTTCGATATTCTTTTTATTAATGCAATGCTCATTCGCGCAATCTACATTTCCCACTTATTAGTAGTGGTACTCATAGTAAAATTGTATTAAGATATGGGAATGCTTAAAGTCTAGTGAACAATACCATTATTCTTCAAGACCTTACTGATTTTTGACGCTGCCAGTGTTATTTTTTCCGATTCTTCTGTTTCTAGTCTATTTATTATAGATGAAATTTGATTAAATTGTTCTAGAACATTTCCTAATTTACATTCGTCTATCCAGATCCTACTATTTAATTGTGATTAATACCGTTTCACCTGCTTTAGCATCGGATACTTCTGCAACTCTCATTTGTTTATTTAAGGTATTGGTATTCGTAATTACCATTGGGGTCACTGTACTACTTGCATTTTCACGAATAAAATCTAAATCAAAGGATAAAAGCGATTGTCCAACAGAGACCTTATCCCCTACACGAACATGAGGAGTAAATCCTTTTCCTTCTAGCGCTACCGTTTCCAATCCCACATGTATCAATATTTCTGCACCTTGCTCCGACTCCAAACCTATCGCATGTTTTGAAGCTGGAATTTGCACTACTTTTCCATTTACTGGGGATACTACTTCACCCTGAACAGGTTCAATCGCAATTCCTTCTCCCATCATCTTTTGGTTAAATACAGGATCAGGAACATCCTCCAGCTTTACTACTTTACCATTCAAAGCCGCAACAATTTTTTCTTCTCCCTTTGTCTTTTTAAAAAGCTTTTTAAGCATTTCCAATCACATTCCTCTCGTTAAATAGCTATTTAATCTAGTATTCCATATTTGTTCAAATTTAGTATAACTTTGATAATGACCAATATCAACTAGATGTTTGAATGTCTAGTCATCTAAAAATACTTTTTCCCTAACAAAATAGGAAAGTGATTTGCGTCCAAATTCGATCATTGTCCAAACAAACGATTCTTATTAAGCATATTGTATTACAGAATATCACCTTATCTTCGGAGGGAAAAAATGGACAAAAATTCATTACTTATCTTTTTGCATATTCCTAAAACGGGTGGAACAACATTAAACTCTATATTTCGCAAACAATTTATGAGAGATAAATTATTTGATCATGATAATTATCAAAATAAAAGGATGAAACTTGAAGATTTAACAGAAGAAGAAAAAAAACAGATTCAAGCGATTGCTGGTCACTATTTTTATGGAATCCACCATTTATTTAACAAAAGGGCAACATATTTTACTATGTTAAGAGATCCGATTGACCGTGTAATTTCTTCTTATTATTATCTTAGAAACACACCAGGATTTGAAAGAATAAAAAGAATGACTCTCGAACAATTTGTATTATCAGAACCGCAGGCACATAATTTACAAACAAAGATGATTTCTGGAGACATTGGTAAAAATCCAAGTATCCAGAAAGCGATGAAACATTTACAAACATTTTCCATTGTTGGTGTTACCGAACGATTTAATGAAACATTGTACTTATTACAAAAAGAGTTTGGGTGGATAGACACTGAATATAAAAAAATAAATATCACAAAAAGAAGACCAGCTGTAACAGACCTTGATCCAAGTTTAATTCAATTGATTAAAGAAAACAATAAATTGGATATACAACTATATGAATACAGTAAAACACTTCTCAATAAAAGGCTTCAGGCCCTTTCTGCTGAAGAAAGAAGAGAACTCGAAGTTTTTAAACAAAAACATCAACACACATGATCTTTTAGTCAAAATAAATGTCTCCATTGCTCTAAAGGAGACATTTATTTTTTTATTATATACTTAAAATTGCATGAAGTCGGTTTCTATTCATTTTTAGAAAGAGTAGTGTGAATTCTCCTCCGATAAAGTTAAGTGCCTTTTTAAAAATGTTTAAGCTTACCTTTTCTAATCTTTGGCCATCTAAAATTCGGTACATACTTTACCATCGTTTCATATATAATACCCCATTGTTGTTCAGTGAGTGCTGCAACTGGTATGTCATTATTGATTCGAAGAATTCTTTTCAATCGCTTGATTTGTTGTGCTGTAAAAACTCCCTTTAGTGCATCATCGATCGGAAATTGATAATTTTTATACATATAATCGACTAAGCCCCAAAAGATTAAATAATCACGATATGGCACAATCGGGTTAGTTTTTCGACAAATCTTAACTAATGCAGAATCTACTCGTGGTGGAGGAGAAAAGTTTCTTCTTGAAATATCTCTTACATAGCAAATATCAAACCACATTCTCCAAGCGATTATATATGGATCTTTTACATAATTTGATGTAAATCTCTTAGCAGCTCCTTTTTCCATGACAATTACACCTTTTTGAAAAGGATGAAATGGATAATTAAGGAGTTTCTTCATTATTGGCGTTGTAATGGCGTATGGAATATTCGAAACAACGACAAAAGGTTCCTTCGGCAACTTTATTTTTAAGATATCTTGATGAATAATTTTAGTATTTTTGGTGTTTGCTATTTTCTTTTCTAAAATCTTGATAAACTTCTTATCATATTCTACAGCAAGTACTTTCTTCGCCCTTTGGCTTAGTATCTCGGTCAACGCTCCTTTACCAGCACCTAATTCTAAAATGAGGTCATTTGGACTAATTGCTGCTTCATTCACGATTTTTAACAGTAACTTCTTATTATGCATTAAGTGCTGACCTAAATAATTGGGAGGTTCACCTCTTACAATTTTGTTTTTCTTATAAATACGTTTTTTTCTAGTCATCTTTTCTCTTCCTCCTTAAAATAGATCATCACAAGGATCTGCCTGCGATTTTAGAGTAAGGGGAAGAGAATCTATCCTTTATTTTTATTGCTTTTTTATATATCAAAAAAGGACAATGTACACACATCACCCAAGAGAAAGGTAACCTGAAGTTTATAAATCTTTATACCTTTATAAAAAGTCCTTATAAAATAAAAAGGCAGAGAAACTCTGCCTTTTTAAAATTCAAATATTAATATAGAAGTCACTAATATATCATAAATATACAATTGTCTTAAATCACAATTGTAATAATTATCATATATATTCAATAACGATTATTAAAAAAGGACAGACTACTCCCATTACTCTGCCATTCACAAGCAGAGCCTTTGAACATATTCAATTCATTAGTTCAAAGTTGGGAAACGTAGTCTCATCGAATGTGTCACTTTTTTAATAATCCTCCTTTTTTATATTACAGATGAATTATATTAGGGATGAACTAAATTGTCAATGTTATATATTGTGATAGCCTAAAGGTTAATTACTTTGTTCTAATTTATTAGTCAAATAAAAGGCAGGTATAATGCTTAACACCATAAAAATCAAGCTTGTAACAAAACCTACATGATAAGCATGAGCAAAATGATTTATTGTAGTTTCCTGTAAGAGAGCATTGCTTACCACCGTTGCTAAAATTGCAGAACCAGAAGCAGCCCCAACATTTTGAATGATGCGAGTAGCAATGCTAGTTGCTGGGACTTGTGACTTTTGCAGCCCTACAAATGAATCGCTCATCACTGGAATTGTAATTCCACCAACACCCATTCCACGAATAAACAGTACAACCCATATAATCCACTGCGCTGTATCGGCATCAAAAAATGCAAAGGGTAGCGTTCCAATAATGGTTATGGCAATTGAAGGCAAAACGACTAAGCGTGCCCCATACTTATCTGTAAAAGTACCGACCATAGGACGTACGACAAGCATCCCTACGCCCTGGGGAATTAACCAAAGCGCTGCTGTTATAACATTAAGATCGAATACATTTTGAAAAAACAGCGGGAAGAGAAGCATAGGCCCATTAGTAGCAAACCCTGCTAAAAATAGTGAAAGAAACGACGCACTGAAATTTTTTGATTTAAATAGATCCAATGGGATTAATGCCTGATCCTTTCTCTTCCGCGCATAAAATAAGTAGGAAATTAGCGAGACAAAAGCGATTATAAAAGCCAAAATGCCTGTTACATGAACGTTTTCCGTCCTAATTTCCGTTATACCAAGAATAAACATTCCTGATAACAGTGCCAGCAACATAATACCGAGCCAATCCAATTTTGCGGATTTATTCATTGCTTCGAATTTCGGCAGTTTCCATTGTGCGATTAATAAAGCAATAATTCCTATAGGAAGATTTACAAAGAAAAGCCATTCCCATTGTAAATGCTGTAAAATAAATCCTCCAATCACCGGACCAATTATCGGACCAAATACGACAGGTATTCCTACAACTGACATTAGACGACCAAGGTTTTCACCTGCAACTTGTGCAATTAAAGCCGTCAGTGTAGGTATTATAATGCCGGAAGCAAATCCTTGTAACACACGAAATGCAATTAAACTCTGTACATCCCATGAAAGACCGGCAAGGAGTGAAGCTAATAAAAACAATCCTAATGCACCCATGTATACTCCTTTTCCGTCATATTTTTGCATCATCCACCCAGAAAAGGGTACGGCAATTCCTAAAGCTAGGACATATCAGGTCACAACCCATTGTGTAACCGTAAAACTTGCTGAGAATACCTTTGCCAAATCGTTCACCGCAATATTTACAATGGTAGAGTCCAACATAGGTAGAACTGCGCCAAGTACCAAGATCCATGCTATACTGACTACCTCTTTTGGGAATTTTTCATTTTCCACAACTCCATCTCCTTAAGAAACATAATGTACCTTATTAATATACATGTTTTTCTGATAAGATTCAATATGTACCTTATATTTTTCCTGAAAAATATGTTATAATGTTTTACAACTATTCCAATGCTATACATTTTTGAAAGTTAAAACGGTTTCCAAAGAGAGGAAGATCACAGGTTGAATAAAGTAGGTAGGAATACTCGTAGACGTGGAGACACACTAACTGAAGACATCTATAAAGCCGCGATTGAATTAATTAAAAAAGTCGGTTATACCAATCTTACATTCCAGCAAATCGCACAAGCTGCGAAAACAAGTCGGACAGTGCTATATCGCCGTTGGAAAACGACGTTTGAATTAATTTACGATATTATGGTTTATAAAATGAAGAATACGCTTGGCGGGGAATTGATTGATAGAATTGAGGACACCGGAAGCTTGCGTGGGGACTTGTTACAATTGCTTACTCTCTATCAAAGTGTTTATATAGAAGTTGAACATGAAATCATGAATGCGATTTTATTTGAACTGGGTCAAAACAACGATAAAATGTCTGAACTAGAAATGAATGCCACGAATAAAAATATATTCGTCATGCGTAAGCTGCTTGAATTTGCAAAAAAACGCGGTGAAGTAATAAAAGAAGTGAGTGATGAGACATTAACACTACCTTTTGACTTGATCCGTATGGAAAATATCTTGCGTCAAGATGGTATTGATGAAAAAAGGTTGGAAGTATTAGTGGATGAAATATTGCTTCCAGTTTTTCTTGATAACAACCCCACTTCAAAAGGCATTATCTAATCTTCAAAAATCTTAATATAACCTCTTTTAGCGGTTCATAGACAAATAATCTGGACCAGGTGCTAGTGCTAAAACATTAGCACCTATATGGACATGTATTACTACATATTCTTGCATTTCTGCAAGCCTGCTTTTTCAAGAATCACTAGCATACCACTATCCAGGTTTGTTTTCAGGAAGCAAGTTACTTGATTATATAAAAATTTTACAATATAAATATTACTTATTTCTTTAATAAAAGAATCGCATGGCTAATAAGCCCTAATCCTATACCAATGACTCCTCCAATCATGACACCGATTAGTGCATCAATCCAACCTCCTGAGAAGAACATTTCTCTTCCGCCACTACCTAGAAAACCAATAAGAGCACCTATAGAAACACCAATAAACATAAACGCTGCATAAAATAAACCCATTGCTTCTTGATGGGCTACATCAAGATTATCACAGTATTCTTCAAATCAGTGGACTCAGTTGTTGCACTCCGAACATAAGCACTATCTTCGCATGTTCAAATGCTTCCTGTTCAGAAAGTCCCTCTTCCATTAAATCTTTCATGTAATCACTCATATAAAGAATCATGTCGTTTTGAGCTTCAATTGACATCTTTGAACGACCTAAACATATTCGTAAAGTCAGGTCGCCAACCTTTTAATCAAATCACTGTTTTAAATTATGGATAAAATCACCAAGTAAGGTGAAACTATACATAATTATATAATGTAAGCTTTGGTGTATTCATATCTTAAACGATTCGCAGCTATATGCATAAAGTGATGAACATATCCCTATTAATTTTTGGGCTATACATCATGTTTATAGATATCAGAAAAAATCGGTGAATAGAGGGATTTTTGTGAAACTAAAAGTACCAGAAAATCGAAAAATAGCGCCCTTTCTCGTTTTTTATATCATTACATCCTCCCAAATCGGGTTAGGGGTACTCGGATTTCAAAGAATAATTGCTAAAGATGCCGGTACGGACAGTTGGATATCAATTATCATTGGCGGTATTTTATTACAAATATTAATGATATGTATATATAAAATGTTAAATATCGTGAAAGGGGATTGGTATGATGTCCACGCCTTTATTTTTGGAGAGAAAATAAGTAAAATTTTTTCATTACTGTTGGCTATTTATGCATGCTTTAAGATGATAACGGTTTTAAGAGGATATATTGAAATTGTACAAGTATGGATGTTTCATACATTCAACACTTTTAAATTTGGCTTAGCATTCTTACTTTTATCTGTTTACATCGTCTATGGTGGTTTTCGTACAATTGTTGGTATAAATGTTTTTTCCATGATCATTCTCTTTTTAGTAATGCCTTTATTTTTATATACAGTTCCTTATGCTAACCCTTCTTTTTTAAAACCAGTTTTTTCCCATTCATTAGGAGAGATATTTAAGGCTGTAATCGGTATTTCTTATTCGTATATGGGATATGAAATTATACTATTTATTTATCCTTTTCTTAAAGAACCTGCTAAGTCAAAAAAATGGGCCCATTTTGCGTTGTTGTTCACTACATTGTTTTACTTATACATAGCTATATTGACTTTTATGTTTTTTCCAGTAGAATCCATCGATCAACTGATATGGGCAAGTTTAAATATGTGGAAAATTATTGAAATGCCCTTTGTAGAACGGTTTGAATATATCGGAATCGCTACATGGTTTGTTATCATGCTTCCAAAAGTTTGTTTATATCTTTGGATATCCGGTCGAATGTTAAAGAGAAGTTTTGATGTACGATTAAGAACTTCAATTCCAATAATTGCAAGCCTTTGTTTAATCGTCCTTCCTTTTATGGAAAACCGTACACAAATTCATAGTGCTATTGATTTTGTTTCCCAAATTGACCTGTATCTAACTGGAATTTATATTCCAATCTTATTCATTTGTGTACTGATTGTTTGGAAGGTGAAAAAACATGGGAAAACGAGTAATTAATATGTTTATTCCTATATTCTGCATTGTGCTACTAAGTAGTTCTGGGGAATCTAGGATTTTAGATGAATTAACTCTGGTTAACTCCATTGGATTTGATATAAGTGAAAGTGGAGATAAAATTATTGGGGTAATCTGTAACCCTATTTTTCAAAAGGATGCACCACCAAAAAATAATGTTTTATCTGCTAAAGCAGAATTAAAGAAATCAATACTCCAAGTTATTCAGGAAAAGTCTGCCAATCCGATTGCCACGGGAAGTTTAGAGATATTATTATTTGGTAAAGAATTAACAAAGCAAAAGGGAATCTTAGATTTAATTGATCCATTTACACGAGATCCAAGGATTGGTACCGCAATGAGGATGGCAATTGTAGATGGAAATGTAAGGGAATTTATGGAAGGCAATTATGGTGTTCGTGGAAATGCGTTTTTTATTAAATGGACAATTGATACGGCTGTTAATCACGGGAACTTACCAAAAACAAATTTTCATCGCTTTTTAGTTGATTTCCATAGTCGTGGTAAATCACCGTATGTCCCAATAATAAAAAAAGAAAGAGAAAATAAAATCAAAATTATTGGTGTGGGATTTATCAGATTCGGAAAGCTTGTTCATCAAATTTCAATGGAAGAAGCATTTTTTTTCAAATTACTAACGGACAAATATAGTAGAGGTTGGCATGATGTTGAAATTGATGGGTATAAAGCATCTATACAGAATATTAATACAAAGCGGAAATTTGAATTAACGAAATCTTCCCCTCCTTATGAAGTGACCGTAAAAATTCATTTAAAAGGTGTTATCAATGAATATACAGGAATTATGATTAATAATAAAGCACTTGGTAAACTTGAAACAAAATTTGAAGAAGAAATAAAAAAGAGAAGTCTAGAATTAATTAATGTATTCAAGGAAAAGGATATCGATCCTATTGGATTTGGCCGATTTATTAAGTCAGAGGATCGAAAATTCAATTATCAGAAGTGGAGGGATGATTACTATAAAAACTTGACCGTTAAAGTTGATGTGCATGTGGATATAGATGAGGTTGGTATTGTTGAATAGGTTAAGTCCACAAAATTCATTACCAGCACTTCCTAGTATGCATAGCAATATGAAAATTATGATTCTGATATATAAAGGAAAAATACGCCAAACTTTTTTGATATACTTACAAAGAGTTTGACGTTTTATATATTCCATTTGCTGAACGAAAGTACTTTTAACATAAATGAGCAAAAATATATTGTAAATTTAGCTGTTTTTAAGTGATGATTTCTTATCCATGTACGATTTCAAATAGTTATCGTACATTTTCAAAACAATCAAGGTGCGTGTAGAAAATTTCTATACGACCTTTTTTCTCTTAAAGATAGGTACCCATCACATAAGATAGGATTCAACTGATCACATTTCATTAAATAAAATTGTGCTTTTTTAACACCCCTAGTAAAATTGAAATCCTCTATCATTGAGATCGTTTAATACCATTTCTCTCTTAGATAATCAAAAATAAGAGCAACAAGACACGTTGTTAAATATTCAGA
Source organism: Pallidibacillus thermolactis (assembly GCF_025660415.1). Classification (NCBI taxonomy): domain Bacteria; kingdom Bacillati; phylum Bacillota; class Bacilli; order Caryophanales; family Bacillaceae; genus Pallidibacillus; species Pallidibacillus thermolactis. Next base: position 5,085 of record NZ_JAOUSE010000006.1, on the reverse strand, counting down.
AAAAAACGTAGTCCCTTGCATGACTGATATGAATACCATCCTCAAATTCCAGCACTATAGATATCCTGTAACCTTTATTATATTCATCTATTAAATTATTATATGTGATTTCATCACAAGGAACATGTATCTCTGTTTTATCATTACGCTCATCTTCAAATCTTTTTTCTTCTTCGTTACATATCTTAATTAATATTTCTGGATTCGTGATGGTAAATAATTTATAAATTTTTGTTTCAGCCACTTCATCATCATTTTTATAATCATCTGATGAATACTATATAATGGTATTTCAACTGCTTTAAATTTTTTTATTAAAATAAGTTCAGTAGATTCTTTTGTTGCTGAAGGTAATTTCAAGTTTTTTTATTTTATCTGCCAATTTAATATAATCATAATCCATCATTAATTCCACCTTTTCCCTTCATCCTAATGAGCACCTCTTAAAAAGAATGCACTTTTGGGTGTCCTCTTATAAGGATGCCAATGGTAATATTAACCCTAATATAATTAATAGTTTTAGATAAATGGACAAGGGATTGGATAATTATTGGAAAATAAAAAATGACTGAATCACGATTGGATCCAGTCCGAAAGTGTATTGTATTTTAACAGATGTAAAGAGATTTTATTAAGTAGACAAATACATCATATTTTCTTGTTTTCTTTACAGATTCTTCTTTTTCTGTTTATTCTCAACTTTTCTTTTTCCCTATATGTGTAATGATTTCGTTTGTTAAAATAAAATTTTACTAGATGACATTTATTTTTTCTATTCTCTCCTACTTTTGACTTTAAGATGCTGTGAATTGTTCTTTACAGCCGATTATTGACTTAAATTTCCCTTTGTCCCTCTACCTTCAACATTTCCTCATCAATAATATCTACTAATTCTTGACTACTATATATATACATAACTACCTCTTTATCCTCGTCTTCAATATGGATTTCAACTTGAATTCTTATTTTTGACTGCTTTCCTTTATAAGTCACATTAAAAGTTCCAAACTCTATTAACTTATTATGTTCATTTGTACTTTCAATTTCTTCTTGAATCAATTTAATATCTTTTTGAGTCAATCCAATATCTAAGATAGATTTTGATAAATGATTTAAAAAAGGTTCTATCTCTTCAACATCGAAATTCATCCCTGCAGCATATTGAGCCTCTTTAAAATCATTAGTTAAATTCTTTTTAAAATTAACCATAAAATCCCCTCCATAACTTTTTATCTTTTCATTTTTTAAGTAATTAGCATAAATAATAAAACACATTCACCTCCATCTATACCCTAATATTATATTTGTTCAAAATTTTTAGCCATAAATCAAAAAATCTACTTTTTAGTTTTCTATATTTATTAATAAGGTAATCAAAATTAAGAAATTAGTATTTTTTTACTATTCATCATTATTTTTTTATATTGTATTATCTGAATATAATACAATTAAATAGTTACGGAGGTGAGAAATGTACCATGTTTTAAAAAGAATTATTTCTTTTTACTTATAATTGTTTTTACCGTCTTTGTATTTTTTCTGATGTTTAGTTTTGAAAATGATAAAAATTATTATCAAGTTGATGAAATTATTAAAAATAATAAACCAGAAAAGAATCGCATAATAAAAATTGCTATTATTGACTCTGGTATAAATCTAAATGACGAACTAAAAGATAAAGTAGTTAAAAGTTACAATACAATTAATAAATCTAGCTTTACAAACGATGAATTCAATCACGGAACACCTGTTGCAGGTATTATTGCTGGAAATAAAATTGGCGTAAATCCAAATGTCAATCTATATGACATTCAATTTATTGAAGAGGATGGGACCGGACAGTTGGAGCATCTAGTTAAAGGGATTGAGTGGGCAATCGAGGAAGATGTAGACATTATAAATTTAAGTTTTGGTTTTCAGAAATCAAGTTCTGCTTTAGAAGACGTTATTAAAAAGGCGAATAGAAATAACATCATTGTTATAGCTGCTGCAGGTAATACATATGGATTTGGAGTTGATTATCCTGCAAAATATCCAAATGTTTTATCTATTGGATCAGTAAATGAAGATTTATCTAAAGCATATTTTTCTGGAGAGGGAAAAATAGACTTTGTCACTTTAGGCACTGATTTAAAATCAATAGATAATAAAGGTAACTATGATTATTTTGACGGAACATCATTTTCTACAGCCTATTTTACCGGTATTATTTCTCTAATTATTTCTAAATATACCGATAAGGAAGGCGCTTATCAATTTATAAATCATGAATTAAAAAAATATGCATATGACTTAGGGACAGATGGAGTAGACAATAAATACGGGAACGGTTTAATCCTAATAAAAAAACAAGAGTGATACGAGGGATTTGAAAATGAAAAAATTTTTAAGTTTACTAACTGTAATTGTTTTACTAATATCTAACTTCTCTAGTGTAACTAATATCGTCTACGCTGAATCAACAAACAACTCTAATGAACCTCAAAGTACTGAACTACAAAATCAACTACTAGATTTTTTTACATCTGAAGAATTTAAAGATTCAATTGCTAATTCTACTGATTTATCCAAGGAAATTTTGGATAATAACAATATTCTAAATGTAATAAATGAAGATTCTAATCTAGTTGAAGAAGTCCTATCAAATGAAAAAATTATTGATACAATTGTAGAGGAACCTGACTTAATAAATGAGATTTTCAATAACGATAACATTGTAAATACAATTGTGAGTGATTCTAATATAGCTAGCGTTGTTTTATCTGATGATGAAAGCATCAATAATATCCTAACTGAAGACGAGTCAAGAGTTATTACCGAGGACATTGAAATAGTCAAAGAAATTTTAAATGATGAAGAAATTTCTAGTACAATTGCTGAAGATCCTATTTTAGTAAATGATATAATTGAAAATGATAGTATAGTAAACACAATTGCTGAAGATCCAAATCTAGTAACCGATGTTTTAACAAATGATAATATTGTTCAAAATATTTTAGAAGATGATCAGTTAATAGATAAAATTTCTTCTAATGAAAATACTGTAAATGCATTGCTTGATGAAAAAGACTTGGTAGATAGTCTTTTAAATGAGCGAAAAATCTTAGAAGAAATAAAAACAGACTTGATTAATGATTACAACAATGTACTTGAGGAAACTTTAGAAAATAAAGCTAATAATATAAATCCTATTATCAAAAATCTAGATAATGATGGAATTGAGCTTCAATTAAATATTGATAACGACGAATACGATGCAGAATTAATACTTAATTCAACATTAGACGGAAATAATATTACAGTTAGTTCTATATTAGATTATGGAAACGGAATAGAAGTAGCAGTTTATGATGTAAGAATAATTAAAAATACAGATGAAGAATTCAAAGTTCTTTTAGAAGACAAACAGACTGGTGAAGTAATAACTATATCTGAAGATGATGCCCATGCTTCAATAGTAGGCATAATCGTAAGGATAGTTGGTGGTGCAATTAAATTTTTCTCTAAACAAACAGGGAAACAAGTAACTAAATCCGCTGCAAAAAGTGCTAAGAAATCATTTAGTAGTGGTAAAGCTGGAGAAAAGTATTTAGAAACTTTAGTAAAAGTCAAAGGTACTCAAGTTTATAAAAAAACTAGTCTAGGTGGTAGATACATAGACGTACTCGATATTTCCGGTATTGCTCATGAATCAAAGGTGGGTTATGTTACATTAACTAAAACAATTAAAAAACAGATTGATAAAGACTACTTATTAATTAAAGATAAATCCGTAAAGGATGTTAAGGGAGCTCAATGGCATTTCTTTAGAAGTGATAAGACAGGGAAAATAGGTGCTAGTAAGGCTGTAAAAGATTATTTGAAATCTAAAGGAATTTCCTATAAAATTCATGATAAATAATTATAAATTTTTTTGTTAATAAAAAAGGGATTCCTAAAAACAACTTTTACCAACTACTAAGGAATCCCTCTATTAAAAAGACATTTGAATAATATAATGAAAATGGAGGGAAATCATTAACATGACTACAAACGCCCGTCAAAATATGACTAATTCAATAAAAAATATTGTTGTTCCATATTTACGAGAACATGGCTTTAAAGGGTCGTTTCCTCACTTTAGAAGGCAAAATGAAGATAATATTGACCTCATTACTTTTCAATTTAATCGTCATGGTGGATCTTTTGTAGTAGAATTAGCTGTTTGTCCAGCTGATGGAGTTACAACCAGTTGGGGAGAAAAAATACCTCCTAATAAAGTAACCGCATATGATGTAAATGACCGACATAGGCTTAGTGAAAATTTAAATGACCCAGATGCCCAATGGTTTGACTATGAAACTGCAAAGAATCAAGAAGATTACGATATAGTCGCAACAAAAGTCAAAAACTTACTACATGTCTCAGATATCAATTGGATAAAAAGTTTATTTTGATTCCCTTTCTATTAATCGTTTTAAAGGACTGGTATACTATAAAGATAAATGTAATTGCCAGTCTTTTTTTTACTTTAGACTCTGTCATAAGTTTCACTTTATCTTTTTGAAAAGTGATAATCTGCTTTTTATTAAAAGTTTGTAATCTATAAGGAGACAGGAATATTCACCATTTTCTACATATAGAATGGATATCCACTAACTGAAGCCACTTCATTAATACAATTATCTATTGGTAAATTATAACAAATTGATATATCCCCTGAAATAGCTATACTCTAAATGAATCCCAATAAACAAGCCATATTCGAAGATAAATAATAATCTATACATGTGTTAGTTTCTTGTCCTCCCCCTTACAAACTCCCCTCTTCTCTCTTACCCCCTCAATGCTTTACCATATTTATCGCTCAATAGGAAATAAAACTATGCATTTCCCTCAAGCACACACTTTTCCTCTCATAAAACAACTTGAATCTAACAGGATAAATCAAAATGTTTGTGGAAAGAGATATTTATGGGAGACTGTATTTGGCAAGTAAAAAATGTATGATTTGGCATTTAAAATTGTATGCCACTTGCCAAATCCTTTTATCCATGTAGTAAGGATTCTTTATAACGGAAACTATCACCTGTAAAGAGTAGTAAA
>NZ_JAOUSE010000059.1:0-18972 GCF_025660415.1 Pallidibacillus thermolactis | reverse complement strand
TGGACATGGAAAAGACCATGTCCAGCCTAAATAAGATAAGAATCTTAGAAAATGATGAGCAAAAAAAGACAAATCCCAACTCAAATGAAGCATTTGAGTTGGGGTTTGTCGACAGTCTGAGACGAGTATGATCACTACTCGTCTTTTTTTATGTCGAAATCAATTTTATTCACTTAATGCTTGTTCTAAATCTTCCAGTAGGTCCTCGATATCTTCACAACCAATAGAAATGCGGATTAATCCATCTGTAATACCAAGTTCTTCTCTTCTTTCTTTTGGAATAGAAGCATGAGTCATTTTAGCTGGAACAGAAATTAAACTTTCAACTGCACCTAAACTTTCTGCTAATGTAAATAACTTTATTTTCCTTAATAATTGATCAGCTTTTTCAGCACTACCAACATCAAAGCTAATCATCCCACCGAAACCACGAGATTGCGTTTTATGAATTTCATGACCAGGATGAGTATCTAAGCCTGGATAATATACTTTATGAACTGCTTTATGATTTACAAGAAATTGGGCAACACGATTTGTATTTTGTTCAATTTCTTCCATCCGTAGTGCTAATGTTTTAATGCCACGAATTAATAACCAAGAGTCATCCGGTCCTAATACGGCACCGACAGAATTTTGAATAAAATGCAGGTCCTTTGCCAATTGGTCTGAATTCACGACAACAACTCCTGCCACTACATCACTATGGCCACCTAAATATTTTGTTGCACTATGAACGACAATATCTGCGCCTAAATGAATGGGGTTTTGCCAATAAGGGGTTGCAAACGTATTATCTACGATTAAAAGTAAATCGTTAGCTTTAGCTATTTTGCTTACCCCTTTTAAATCTGTAATTTTTAATAATGGGTTCGTTGGAGTTTCTACATAAATCGCTTTTGTATTTGGTTTGATTGCTTTTTCAACATTTTTCAAATCACTTGAATCAACAAAACTAACATCAATATTAAACTTACTTAATACTTTTGTTGCAAGTCTGAACGTTCCACCATACACATCATCAGTTGCAATAATATGGTCACCGCTTGAAAATAATTGAAAAACGGATGTGATGGCTGCCATCCCTGAACTAAAAGCAAAACCGGCAACACCACCCTCGATATCACGAATTAAAGCTTCTAATGCTTCTCTTGTTGGATTTCCTGTCCGTGCATATTCATATTGAAAATTTCCTATTCCTTCTTGTTTAAATGTACTAGCATGGGAAACGGGGATAGAAACTGCTCCAGTGTTTTTATCGACCGATATTCCACCATGAATCATTAATGTTTTTTTTCGCACAATTCTTCCTCCTAATCGACCATGTTCTGACAAGCATTGTAATGATAAATATTCTGAGACAAATAACGTTCGCTACCATCAGGAAAAATAACGATGATATTGGATCCATTTGGTGCTTTTTCCGCTTCTTTTAATGCTGCAGCAAAGGCACAGCCAGATGAACTACCAACAAGCAGGCCCTCATTTCGGGCTAGTTCTTTTACTTGGCTAAACGCCTCTTTATCTGGAATTGTATATATTTTATCAAAATGTTCCTTGTTCATAAACTGTGGTAAAAATTCCATACCAATTCCTTCTGTATCATGTGGTCCCGGATCTCCACCATTAAGGATAGATCCTTCTGGTTCGACAATGACCGTTTTAATAGTAGGATTTTTTTCTTTGAAATAACGTGCACAACCAGAAAATGTGCCTCCACTACCTGCTCCCGCAACAAAAATATCAACTTTTCCTTCTAAATCATTATAGATTTCCGGTGCAAGTGTTTCATAATAGGTTATTGGATTTGCTTCATTTTCAAACTGCAATGGACAATAGGAATCAGGGATCTCTTTTTCTAATTCCTTAGCCTTTTCAATCGCACCAGCCATTCCTTTTTCAGTTGGCGTATGGATAATTTTCGCACCTAAAGCTTCCATTAATATTTGTTTTTCTACACTAAATTTTTCAGGAACAACAAAGATAACGTTAATATTTGTATGAATAGCAGCAAGTGCTAATCCTATTCCTGTGTTTCCAGCAGTTGGTTCAATAATTGTGCCGTTCGGTGATATTTTCTTTTCTGTAATTGCCGTTTCTAATAACTTTTTCCCTAAGCGGTCTTTAACACTACCACCAGGATTTAAATATTCCAATTTTGCATAAATATTAACCCGATCTTTGTAAGGGTGTTTGCAAATTTTTACAAGAGGGGTGCGACCAATTGCTTGTTTAATATTTTCAAAAACAGCCATAAATACTCATCCTTTTATGCGAAAATTTCTTTCCATTCATCCTTTTTAGAAAGCATTTTACGAGCAATCTCTTGAGCTCCTTCAAGACTATGACTCTCTGCCCATCCACATTGTACTGGATTACAAGCTGGAACTTCCGTAGCATTCACAACATCAGTTAATGTTTTTTCTAACAGTTCTAAAAATGCATCATAATCTCCATCATTAATAACAGAAATATAAAATCCTGTTTGACAACCCATCGGACTCACATCAAAAATTGTATCATGGTGATTTCGAATATGTTCTGCCATCATATGTTCTAATGAATGTAAAGCTGGCATTTCCATATGTTCTTTATTTGGCTGACAAAAACGGACATCGTATTTATAAATTTTGTCTCCATTTATTCCTTCACTAACGCTTGCTAATCGAACATAAGGCGCTTTTACTTTTGTATGATCAAGATTAAAACTTTCTACATTCATTTTCTTCTTATCCATATTAATACCTCCAATAATAAATCCTACTATATTAGTATGATATCTTTCATTGGAATTGTAAAGGAAAATTCATTTTCAAAAATAACAAGATTTATCACATTTAATATTATTTGGAAAACAAAATGATTGACAATTTTTATTAAAATTCATACTATACAAGTAGGAATTATATGATTTATTGTATCATAAGTATACAAAATCTTCAGCAAAACTTGAGTAACGTCAATTGTTATTAATTAAAATGATGGAGGTTTGACCATGGGTAGAGAATTTGATCAATTATTTGATGAATGGGCATTGACATATGATGATACCGTCGATGGAAAGGACGAACAATATAAAGAAGTATTCTCAAAGTATGAATATATATTAAATACTGTAGCTCGGAAAGCAAAGGGAACCGTTTTAGAGTTCGGGGTTGGTACTGGGAACTTGACAAAGAAATTAATTGAAAAAGGGCATCGCGTCGTCGGAATCGAACCTTCTAAAGAAATGCGTACAATCGCAAAACAAAAGATACCTTCACTTGATGTTTACGACGGAGATTTTTTACTTTTTCCAAAAATTGATGAATCTATTCAAACAATTGTTAGCTCCTATGCCTTTCATCATTTAACTGATGAGGAAAAGGAAAAGGCGTTTGCATTATATGCTTCTTTATTACAAACAGGAGAAAAGATTGTATTTGCTGATACAATGTTTGAGAATGAAGAAGCAAGGAACATTATTATAAATTGGGCAAAAGAAAAAAACTACGATCGTTTAGTCGAAGATTTACAAACCGAATACTACACGTATATTTCAATTTTAAAAGACATACTAATAAAAAATAATTTTACTGTAACTTTTCAACAAATGAACAAGTTTGTCTGGATACTTGAAGCGATAAAAAAATAATCCGTTCTGTTAAACTGTCTTAATTTTTGTTTAAGACAGTTTCTTTTTCATCTTTTCACTGTTTTCGTTATAATAAAATAACCGTGCAATTACATACAATTGGAGACACTTTAGATGACTGAACGATTATTTTATACGAATCCAAAAATTTATGAATGGGAAACCGAGATAACCGATGTGTTTCAGTATAATGATTTTTATTATGTCACATTAAAAGAAACAGCCTTTTATCCAGGAGGTGGTGGTCAACCGGCGGATTTAGGGTGGATTGATAGTTACAAAGTTGTTGATTGTATAAAACGAGATAACGAAGTTTATCATGTTTTAAAAGAAAAGCCTGAAGAAAAAATGGTCCATTGTAAAATTGATCAGTATCGTCGCATTGATCATACCCAACATCATTCTGGTCAACATTTATTATCAGCCGTTTGTCTTAATTTATTTGATGTTAATACAATCTCCTTTCATTTAAGTCATGAAACAGCTACTGTCGATTTAGACGTTTCATCTCTTACTCAGGAACAACTCCATCAAATTGAACAAACCGTAAATGAACATATTATTGCTAATCATAAAGTTAATGTTTTTTATATTAATCGTGATGATGCTGTCCATTATAATATCCGAAAAATTCCAAAGGACATTGATCGTCTCAGAATTGTTCAAATTGAAAATGTTGAATACACAATGCTTGTGCCGGTACCCATGTCCAATCTACAAGTGAAATTGGATTGTTAAAGCTATTAAAAACTGAGAAAATAAAAGGAAAAATTCGATTATATTTTATTTGTGGTTTACGTCTCTTAAAGGATTATAACGAAAAACATCAATTAGTTACAGAATTAACAAAAACGCTTACTACCGGTCAAGCGTTATTAATCCATCAAGTGGTTAAAATGAAACAAGATAAAAATGAAAAAGAGCGAAAATACGTATCCCTTTTCAATCAATATGCAGAGTTATTAAGTAAACAATTAGTTAAAGAACAAGGAAAAGAGAAAGTGTTTCAAATTTATCAAAATCATAGCATTAAAGAACTAAACATCTTAAGCGAAAAATTAATAAAAAATGGTGTTGAGTTTATTGTTTTAGCTACAAAAGAGGAAAATAAATTAATCATTTCACAAAACGGGAATCTTGCTATCCATTGCGGAAAAATGGTTAAGGAATTGGCTGGAAAATTGACTGGTAAAGGCGGAGGTAATGAAAACAAAGCTCAATGTTCTTTTCCTAACGGACAAACCTTGGAACAATTTTTTCTATATTTAAAAAATACATTTTAAATGAACGTAACAATCCCCAGAATTAAATTTAATATGCTTCTGGGGAGTTTGTTTTACATTACAATATCATTTAATTTGTAGAATTCGATCGTTGTTCTTTCAGTAAATCACGAATTTCTGTTAATAATTTTTCTTCTTGTGTTAATTCATTATCATCACTAGCTTCCTCTTGAGCCTCTTTTTCTCGCAATTTTTTCAGTTTATTATATGCCTTTATTACAATAAATAAGGAAAATCCAATGATTAAAAAGTCAACAATGGTTTGGATAAAAGCACCATATTTAATATTTCCTATTGTTAGGTGGGCAAATGTCTCCTTACCAACAACATAACCAAAAATAGGCATTATAATATCATTTACTAAGGATGTTACAATTTTATTAAATGCCGTACCGATTAAAACACCGATTGCTAGATCCATTACATTTCCCTTCATAGCAAATTCTCTAAACTCTCTCCACATTTCAATCATCCCTTCAAAAAGAAATTTAATGCAATTATTATTCCATATAATACCGTAATGTTAATAGGTATTATGTACTAATTTTTTTAAAAAAACGTGATATGACATTTTTTGGCAAACTAAGAAAAGGTTTACTGCTTTCAGTTGATCTATTCATATCCATAGACAAGTATTTGTTTTTTACGCATATGGTAATAGTAGACAAGCAATAAGGGGAGGATATCATGAATCAATTTTTTATTATTAATAGTAGGAAAATTCCTAAGATTTTTTTATTGATTTTATGTGTAGTTGCAGCTTTTATTTGGTACAACTTTCAAATGAAAGTAGTCCCTGTTTCTAATGAAAATCAAACAAATAGAGAAATCCAAATGATTACAGGTGAATTTGTGACAGAAACGGCCGATGGTAAAAAAATTGAAGTTTATCGATTCGACCCAGGAACCATTTATTTGAAAAAAGGAGAAGAAGTGGATTTAAAAATTTTGGGTGTGAACGGAGATGAGCATACATTCCTCATAGAAAATACAGACATTAAAGGAAGGATTGAAAAAGGGAAAGAGACTATTGTTCCGTTACAATTTGATAAACCTGGTACTTACAGGCTCATTTGTATAACACATAAAGATAAAGAGAATAACGGACCTATGATTGCTTATATTATAGTGGATTGATGGATTATTCGGACCCGACTACTTAAATATAAACTTTTTCGAAGTCGGGTCGTTCCATTACGTATGTTAAAATTCTTCTATTTTTCAAGTAGACTGTCTACCGTTCCGTCCATAAAATTGTTTAGAAATTGGTCATACGTTTCATTTAAACCTTGTTGTACTTCATCCTTTTTTTTGTTCCCTTTCATACTTGGCTCAAAATGTAAACCAGCTAAATTTTTCGAATCAAAATGATTCATTTGGCTCACTCCTTTACATGTTTACAATATTTTCTCAGTAAGTTTCATAAAATATGTGAACAGCACCTTAGAAAATATTGTTAATAATGTATGTAAAGAAGATTTATTCGATTTCCTTTAATACTTTACCAATAACTTTAGATAATTGACTCGCTACAATCGAACGTTCATTTTCTTCTTTTACTAATATGTCTGCACATCGACCATGTAAATAAACGGCGTTCGCCACAGCAGCTTTCATATTTTTCTCACTGCAAATGAACGCCAATAACATACCTACTAACGTATCGCCTGAACCACCTTTTGCTAATCCAGCATTCCCTGTCAGATTGATCAATCCTGTGCCATCTGGAAATGCAATTACGGTATGTGTACCTTTTAAAACAACAATGACTCCATGATCAGTAGCATATTGCTTTGCATATTCAATACGATTCTGCTGGATCTCATACGTACTAATATTTGTGAGTCGACTAAACTCACCAGGATGTGGTGTTATAATAATTGGTGCAGTTCTTTTCGGATAATTTCTTTTAATTAAAGCGCCTGCGTCAAGTATGACTGGAATCTCCGATTTCCATATTGTATCTAATGCTTGTTCAATTTTGACCTGTTCCGTTAATCCCGGTCCGATGGCAATCGCATGAATCCGCTCTGGAATTTTTCCTATTGCTAATTTGTCGAGTGCATCAAATGAAAACGTTGCCTCTGGTACATGTTGGGCAATAATATTTGAAGCAAATTTACTTGTGCCTACGATTAGTTTACCGATTCCCATCTTCAATGCTCCTTTGGCGGCTAAAACTGCACTGCCAGGCATTTCATCGGTGCCTGCAATAAGTAAACCTGTACCGAAAGTTCCTTTATGGGAATATGCATCTCTTTTGTGCAGTGTTTTCTTAACATCTTGCTCACTCCAAATTTTCCACTTTGAAGTTTGTGGTAGACCAATGTCAACATAATCAATCTTTCCGTAATATTTTCCCGAAGGTAATAAATATGCTGAAGGTTTCACACCATGGAGCGCAAATGTATAGTGAGCATGAAAAGCTAAGTCACATTGACCAGAATCTGATAAAACGCCTGTCGGCAAATCTACAGATATCTTTAAACCGCACTGTTCATTACACCATTCAACAACTTTTATATAAGTTTCCCTTAATGGTAATTTTGTCCCTACCCCGAGCATACAGTCAATGATGACATCATAATGATCGTCATTTATTTTCAGCGACCATGTGTACCCAATACTCTCATAATAACGTAAATGTTTTTTTGCCACATCACTTTTTGGACCTCCAAACGGAAAGACTAAGTCAACTAGAAATTGGTTTTGTTTTAAATATCTTGCTAATACAATTCCATCGCCACCATTATTTCCTGTACCACTTAAAATTAAAATTTTTTGATTCGGCTTAATTAATTTTTTTATTTTGTAATATAATCCCCTTCCTGCCGATTCCATTAACGTTTCAAGCGATAAACCATTTAAATTTGCTTTAGAATCTGCTTGGCGTATTTCCTTTTCTTTATAAATATACATTTTTATCACTCCTTTAAGAAAAGGGAATTTAAATTTAGTTTGAACACCTATATATAAAAAGAAAAATCCCTGACGAATCAGGAATTTTCTTCAGATTATGAATTCACTTCTTCAAAATATTCTTTATAGTATCCACCGATTTTTCCGGAATTGTCTACAACAAAAAGAAATTCTTCTGTTTCATTTTTAACATCATATATTTTTCCTACAGATAATACACTATTTACTTTATATTTTTTTGCATTTGTATGTATACATTTTACTTTTTTTAACGTTGCCCGTTTTGTCCACTCACTATGATTCATCTATATCACCTACCTATATACATTATAAAAATCGATAGGTATGAAAGCAATTTTTTTTATTTTTCTTTTATACCAATAAGTTCTTTTTTCAAACCTTTTTTCATCATCTTTGGTGACCATTTTGGTTCAGAGACAATTTTTACAGTAACCGATTTAACTCCATCAACTGTTGCAACAGCAAACTCGACTCCAGACTTTAACCATTCTTGTATTTGAGCACTTTCTGAAATACAAGTCATTTTAATCATCACATTTTTTTCTTCATCTACTGAGAGTTGATAAATATAGCCTAAATCAACAATACTGACACCAAATTCTGGATCAAATACAAAACTTAATTCTTCATATATCTTGTCCTCAATGTTCACTCAGGAAAACCTCCATAATTTAGTACACTCTTTTTACATTATATAAGATATTCAAAAAAATTTTAACGGTAACTTTAATAAAAAATGGATTCGAATCATTATTCCTGATTGTACAAGTTTTTCCATCAATTTAATTTTGATAAAAGTCTCATAATAGACATATAAACATAATGAATGGAGAAATCGCAAATGGATGTGACTGGAACTTTATGGGAAAAATACGAATCTGATGATGAGAAAAAGAAAAAGAAACGGAATCGAGAAATAGCGGAAAAACGATGGGCAATATTCTCGATCGCATCTATTCCGCTCGTTATGACATTAGGAAATTCAATGTTGATTCCAGTACTACCAATAATGGAGAGAGAACTTAATATCTCACCTTTTCAAACTAGTTTATTGATTACAGTATATTCCATTGTAGCCATTATTTTAATTCCAATTGCTGGTTACCTTTCAGATAAATGGAGTAGAAAAAAAGTGATTATACCAAGTTTAATTATCACCGGCATTGGAGGTCTTATTTCTGCGCTCGCTGCATGGTATTTGCAAAGTTTTTGGCTTATCCTAGTCGGTAGAATTCTTCAAGGGCTCGGTGCTGCCGGTGCCTTTCCAATAGTCCTACCTCTTGTAGGTGATATGTTCCGCAAACCTGAAAGTGTCAGCACATCACTTGGTATCGTTGAAACGGCCAATACGCTCGGTAAAGTATTAAGTCCGATTGCAGGGGCTTTTTTAGCGAGCATTGTTTGGTATTTACCATTTGTATCGATTCCAATCTTTTGTTTTATTTCCCTTTTAATGATGATCTTTTTAGTTAAAAGTCCGAATGTTAAAGACCCGCCTAATTTTAAACAGTTCTTAACTGAAACGAAAAAAACATTCAAATATAATAGTCGCTGGCTCAACTCGGTCTTTTTTATCGGCGGTATGCTTATGTTTATTTTGTTTGGTTTCTTGTTCTTCTTATCATCAAGATTGGAAATGGAATATGGTATAAATGGTGTTGGAAAAGGTTTAATTCTAGCAATTCCTCTTGGATCCTTGTGTTTATCTTCTTACATTACAGGTAAATTATTAAAGGATAGCAAAAAAGTAATGAAACGGTGGACTTTAGTTGGTCTATTTCTGATCGCTGGCAGTATTTGCGCCATCAGTTTCTTCCATAATCTTTGGATTAATATCGGGTTATTTTTTGTATCCGGTATTGGTATTGGAGTTGGTCTACCTTGTTTAGATGCATTAATTACTGAAGGAATTGAGGATGCTTCAAGGGGTACAATATCTTCATTTTATAGCTCCATGCGATTTATAGGGGTTGCTTTAGGCCCACCTATTATTGCCATATTATTAAAATATCCTGAACGATGGACTTTCTATATATTATCAGCTATGAGTGTCATATGTATCCTTGTTTGCATGATCGGTATTCGACCAGAAAAAAATTAATACTCTAAATCAAATATCCCCCTTACAGTAAACATTATAATAAAAAAGTCCAAATGATTACTGTAAGGGGGATGAAAGCTAAAAAATTCACACTTACTGGATAAACTGAACAGGTGTCATTGATTCATTAATTGCAAGCATATCATAATTGTTTTCCTGCAAATATTTGAGTAGTTTTTCCAGATGCTTAACTGTTGTTTTCCGGTCATGCATTAATATGACCATTGGTTCATTTTTGTCAAAAGATTCTAATTGATCGATTGTATGATTCACATATGAACCATCACCTAGTTTCCAATCCAAGCTATCGATATTCCAATCCCACATAATAAAACCTTCATTTTCCACCGCAAGAATATATTCAGGTGTCATGTGCGGAACAGAACCGTAAGGAACACGCATTAAATGACTTTCAACATCTGTCAATTCTTCCAAGGTGTTCTTAGCGACTGTCATTTCATTAACTATCGATTTACTCGATGCATATACTTTATTTTTATCATGTGTTACACTATGGACCCCAACGGAATGACCACGTTTAATCATTTCATTAATAACGTCCGGATATTGTTTCATATGTGGTTCCAACATAAAAAAGGTTGCTTTTGCATTATATTCATCAAGTAAATTAAGGATATCCATTGTGATATCTCGGGGACCATCATCAAATGTTAAATATACTTTTTTTTCACCAGTTGTATTTTGTTCTTTTTTTACCGTTTTTTTCTTTTTGGATTCGTCCTCTTTTAGTTTCTTTTCTCGTTCTTTTTTTGATTTCAGCATTTCTTCTGTATGTTCTGATTCAACAACATCCGCTTCCGTTAAATCTTCGGAGTTTTGTTTTTCAATATCAACTTCTTCTTCATTAGAGTTGGTATCTAATACAGATTGATCTGGCAATTTGTTGCTTTCTCCTTTTGCTTGATTCATCGATCCATCGTATACAAAAATAAAATAAAAACTTAAAGTTAAAAAAATTACACTAACCAAGACACCTAATTCTCTAAGACTCTTCTTTTTTCTTTCGTGCTTTTTAACTCTCGATTGTCTCATGCTGTCCCCCACATTTCCATCATACTACATATATAGACATTTTTTTCATAATAAAAGTTACATATATTTCAAGATTATGTAAAATTTCCCTATAAAATTATGAAACTAATATAATTGTAACGCAAAAGAAAGTAAAAATATAGGATGTTTTCAACAATTTTAATTTTTAATTTTTCTGATATTTTTTTAGAAATAAAAAAGGATGTCCTGTCGACATCCGCTACCTTTGTTGTGCACATTTTTATATAGGATCAATTTGAATGTTCACTTAAAGTATACTGTTTCATTTCGTTTTAATCAATGGAAAAAAACACCAAAATTCAAAAAATGATAGGTCTAATATATCCGTAATGGTGAGTATTAACGATCGTAAATAACTATCTAAATAAAAGAAGGCTGTATAAACAATCAACCTATTCTTTAGAATAGATGATCTATGTTTTATTACAGCCTTCATGCTATATTCTTTAGAGCATCTAAAGAATCTATAGTTTTTGTACATTAACGGCTTGTGGTCCGCGCTGACCTTCTTCTATATCAAAGCTCACACTTTGACCTTCTTCTAGTGTTTTGAAGCCTTCTCCTTGGATTGCTGAATAATGTACAAATACATCTGATCCATCCTCTTGTTGAATGAATCCAAATCCTTTCTCTGCATTAAACCATTTTACTGTTCCTGTTGCCATTTAAATCCTCCTAAATAAATAAAATGTGGAACCCTTTGTTCCATACATTTATTAGTATAATGAAAAAAATAAAATATAAACGTAAAATTTTAGGAAAATCTGCAAATTATTCTGTAATTCCCTTCATAAATGAATATTTTTTATAAAATTTGGCAATTTATAGATAGCATTGGTAAAGGGGGAAAGAAGGTGACTTTTATAAAAAAACAGATTCACCGAAAAGTAAAAGTTAAAAAGCGGCTATCTCAAGCAATACCGTTATCAAATAAATTAAAAAATAATATAGATTATTTTTCCTCCCTTTACAAGGACAGTAGTGACGTCATCTTTCGTTCATTTACTATTGGGAATACTGAAGCCGTTATCATTTACATTGAAGGTTTAAGCGATTTACAAAAACTTGATGAACTTGTTTTAGAAAATCTAATGAACCAGAATTCGGAAATGGCAGATGTTTTCGAGTCCTTAAAAAATAATATTCCCATTTCAAAATTAAAAAAAGTTCATACTTATAAAGCGTGTATTGATTCAATTTCTATTGGTAATCCGATTATATTAATCGATGGTCAAATTGATGCATATGTATTAGGAATTGAAAAATACGAAACCCGTCAAATAGAAGAGCCATCTGCAGAGACAGGAATTCGTGGACCAAGAGAGGGGTTTACAGAATCAATAAATATTAATACAGCTTTAATACGCCGTATTATAAAAGACCCTGCACTCAAAATGAAATCTGTAAATATTGGTAAGTATACAAAAACGAGAGTTATTATTGCTTATATTGAAGGGCTTGTAGATAACACGTTAATTAAAGAAATTGAAAATCGCTTAAAACGAATTAAAGTGGATGGTGTTTTAGAAGGCGGCTATATTGAACAATTTATAGAGGATAATCCGTATTCACCATTTCCTCAAGTTTTATATAGTGAACGTCCCGATGTTATTTCAGCAAACTTACTTGAAGGTCGTGCTGCTATATTAATTGATGGAAGTCCTCTTGCCCTAATAGCACCAGTAAGTTTCTTTAGTTTATTTCAGTCCCAAGAAGACTATTATGAGCGCTTTTTAATCGGGACATTAATACGTATTCTACGCTATGTGTTTTTAGGAGTGGCAATCTATTTCCCTTCTATCTATGTTGCAGTGACAACATTCCATCAAGAAATGATACCTATGGATTTAATGTTAAGCATTGCCTCTTCAAGAGAAGGGATTCCTTTTCCAGCTATTGTAGAGGCCTTTATAATGGAACTTGCTTTTGAAGCTCTAAGAGAAGCAGGATTACGTTTACCAAGACAAATTGGTTCAGCCGTTAGTATCGCAGGTGCACTAGTCATTGGTCAGGCAGCTGTACAAGCAGGTATTGTATCTGCACCTATGCTTATTGTCGTTAGTATCACCGGGATTTCATCTTTTTTAGTACCACGTTATTCAATAGGTCTTGCTATACGTTTACTAAGATTTCCTAATATTTTTATTGCTGGTTTTTTAGGATTAATTGGAGTAATGCTTTCATTTATTATTTTAATTATACATTTATCCAAATTAAGATCTTTTGGATTACCTTATTTAAGTCCAATCGTTACTTTACAAAAAAATGCTACTAGAGATACATTGTTTCGTTATCCATTATGGAAATTTAATTTAAGACCACATCTAACTGGTCAGTTTAACCCGAAAAGACAAAAAGATAACCTGAAACCTTCCAAAAGGGAAAAGCAATAGCTTTGTATTCAATATGTTGTCAAAATTGGAGTTGAATTTTTGCAATGATAGAAACTGGAAGAATAAATAAGAGTCAAGTTAGTTTTATCATGTTACCCACCACTATTGCAACTGCGATTCTCTCGATTCCTTCAATTGACGCAAAATTAGCAGGGCACGATATGTGGATGACACCAATTATAGGCTCATTGAATGGTTTCTTAACGGTGTTTATTGTTTGGAAACTCCATAAATTGTACCCAAATCAAACTCCTATACAATACTTTGAAAAAATTATTGGCAAATATGCTGGAAAATTAATGGGCTTAATTTTTGTATTATTTTATATCCAAGTATCTGGTATCATCATACGGGAATATACAGATTTCTTAAAAACAGAAGTCATGCCTCAAACTCCAGGAATCGTATTAGCGATATCGTTATTGTTTACCGCAGCTTTAGCTGTCCGTGGTGGTCTAGAAGTGATTGCTAGGACAGCAGTTATCTGCACGACACTTTATATGAGTACTTTGAGTGTTTTACTTCTTTTAATAAAAGACATTGATTTAAGTTATTTACTCCCTTTTATGGAAAATGGATTCATCCCTGTGTTAAAAGGTGCATTTGTGCATCAGTCATGGTTTAGTGAGTTTTTCCTTCTAGCATTTTTATTACCCTTCCTCAAAAATCAAAATGGAAGTTTAAAGACAGGGATTAAAACCGTCTTCTTGGTAATGGTAGATCTGATTATTGTTAATTTCTTTATCCTTACCATACTAGGAATGACTGCAGCAAACAAATTTTATCCCGTTTATACCATTATTAAATCCATATCTTTTTTAGGTTTTTTCCAAAATTTTGAAATTGCAGTAACAGCTTCATGGGTTTTAGGAAGCTTTGTTAAAGTTACTGTTTTTTTATATGCAGCTAGCATAGCCTTAGCACAATTGTTTCGACTAAACAATTATCAAATTATTGTCTACCCTCTTAGTTTGGTCATCCTGCATTTTAGTTATTGGGATATTCCAAGATTTGCTACATTAACTAATTTTATTTATAAAGTGTTACCATTTTATTTAGTGACCTTTCAAACAATTATCCCTCTTCTCCTACTTATTATAGCGCTATTGAGGAAAAGATGGGGTGAAAACTTTTCATGAAAAGAACGTTACTTGTGATACTGCTAC
Organism: Pallidibacillus thermolactis; assembly: GCF_025660415.1. Taxonomy (NCBI): domain Bacteria; kingdom Bacillati; phylum Bacillota; class Bacilli; order Caryophanales; family Bacillaceae; genus Pallidibacillus; species Pallidibacillus thermolactis. The sequence continues at coordinate 4,384 of NZ_JAOUSE010000059.1, read as the reverse complement.
CTGTATTCATCTTATCCGGTTGTTGGGACAGTATAGAGATCCAAAACCTTGCGATTATAACTGCAGCAGCAATTGATTCTGAGGAAAATCATAAAGTGAAAGTTTCTGTTCAAATATTTATACCTCGGACCATTACAAGTGGGGAATCTGGAGAAGATCCAAGCCTTGGTTCTACTTTTGTAAGAGAAGGGATTGGAAAGAACTTAGCTGAAGCAATTTCTGTATTGCAAACGAATATCCCTAGAAAATTGTTTTGGGGACAATGTAAAATTTTCATTTTTGGTCAAGATCTAGCAAAAACTGGTATACGAAAGGAACTGGACTTTTTAATCCGTCACCCCGCCCCAAGGATCAATTCTAATCTGTATGTAAGTGAAGGAAAAGCTTCTAATCTACTTAAGTTAATTCCTCCCTTAGAGCGATATTCTGGAGAAGTATTATCAAAATTTTCGCAGCATCAAGAAGTTGGGGTTGACACAACATTAAGCGATATCTCTAAAGACTTAACAGAAGCAAGTCAAAGTTTTTCTTTGCCTTATATTAAAAGATTGAAATCCGATGAATATGCACGTAAATCGTATGAAACAATTCCAACGATTGTAGGAACTGCTATTTTTAAAAAAGATAAAATGATTGGAAATATTGATTTAGAAGAAACAAGAGGACTCTTATGGTTATCAAGAAAAATACAAAAAAGTACTGTTTCCATAAAACCAGAAGAAAATGAAAATGAAGTAATAATGATGCCGACATCTGGAAGCGTCAGATTTAAGCCGCAAATTATTAATAACCAATGGATTATGAATATCCAAATTCAAGTTGCAGCTTCCATAATCCAAAATGAAACTTTCCTAAGTCTGCTTCAAGAAGATGTCATTACAAAACTTGAAAAAGGATTGGAAAATAAATTGCGTGACCGAATTAGTAAAACTTTAGAAAAGATTCAAAAAGAGTATCAAGCAGATGTCGTTGGTTTTGGTAGAAGATTTCATCAGAAATATCCAGAGCAATGGAAAAAGGTAAAAGATCATTGGGATGAAAAATTTCCTGAAGTGGATGTAAAACTTTCTGTTAACGCTACCATTAAAAGATCTGGTGACATTGGAGGTCCTGCAGCTTTACCTGAGGAAGAGGTGATCGAGAATTGAACTGGATGAATATTGTAATTTTTTGCACGTCTTCTCTCCTCATTCTTATTACAGATTGGAAGTTAATCAAAAAGGTTACGAAGCTTGAAAAAATATTATTTTCAATACTGCTTCTCCTTGCTTTAATTCCTACTTTTTTTAATCTAGATAATGTGCCTGGGCCCATTACTTTTATTGAATTATTATTTGGTGCATTTGGAAATTTTATGGAAGAACTTCCTTGAAAAAGAGCAGCCCAATAAAGAATGAATACATATTGGACAGCTCTTTTATTAAATACTTCAGACTTACGCTTGTTTTTTGACTTTCGCTTTTCTTTTTACTGTAGGTTTTGATTTCGTTTTAGATGTTCCTTTATTCATTGGTTTGGTCTTGTCTATGGATGCCTGTAAAGCAGTCATTAAATCTAATACCTTATCCGGTTTCTCCTTTTTATCTGGTGTCACCATTTGTTGCCCTTTTCGTTTTGATTCAATTAATTGCAATACCCTTTCTCGATATTCATCTTGATAATTTTCTGGATTAAACTCCGATGTTAATTGATCGATTAATAATATGGCCGTTTCTAACTCTTTGTCTGAAATTTGATTTGTTGTAGGTACATTGGGCACATCACTTACGTTTCTTACTTCATCCGGATAATGAATCGTTTCCATCACTAATGTATTTTGATAAACACGTATGACGGCCAACTGTTCCTTTGATCGAATAATAATTTTAGCAATACCAACTTTTTCTGTTTCTTCCAATGCCTTTCGTAATAGTGAATACGCTTTTATTCCCCCATCATTCGGTGATAAATAGTAACTTCGATTAAAATAGATCGGATCAATATCAGTCATTTTAACAAAATCGATAATCTCGACAGCTTTATCGTCTAGTTCTTTCTCTAAACTTTTCAATTCATCATCTTCAACAATAACAAATTTACCTTTCGTATATTCGTATCCTTTGACAATATCTTCATTCGATATTTCTTCTTCACAATTCGGACATACCTTTTCATATTTGATAGGTGTGTGACATTTTTTGTGAAGACTGCGAAATTTTACATCTTTATTTTCTGTTGCTGCATGGAGTTTTACCGGTATATTGACAAGTCCAAAACTAATACTTCCTTTCCACATTGTATGCATCATCATCCATCCTTTCTTATTAATACTATGAATAGTAATGAATATCTCATACGTATAGAAATTTGGTAATTTATCTTTTTTTAATAAGCTTGGGTTTATGAGACAAGCTAAAAATAGGTGATAAAAAATGAAGGCAATGTTACCTACCCTTTCCTTTGAAATTCCTAAAGGCAATGATTGGGTATATGAAACGAAATATGACGGTTTTCGCGCATTTCTAATTATAGAAGATGATGAGATTCAATTAATGAGTAGGAATGGTAAAAGTTTATTAAAACAGTTTCCTGAGGCATTAGCTTTTTACAAGCATTACAAAAATCAACTCCAACAATATGTTCCACTTATTTTAGACGGCGAATTAACCATTCTTGAAAATCCTTATAAAAGTAACTTTTTTGCAATGCAAAAACGAGGACGTTTACGATCTGAACAAAAAATTTCCGATTCTTTTGTGAAAAATCCCGCAATATATATGGCATTTGATTTATTACAGTTGAATGGAAAGAATATAACCAATAAATCATTATTCGAACGAAAAAAAAGACTAAAAAATCTGTTACAAAACTTAAAGCTGCCGCTCCATCCCAATGAAACCAATCAAGCCTTTGTGCAGTATGTACCCTATCAAAATCATTTTGATAACCTGTGGAAAAAAATTAAACAATGGGATGGCGAAGGCGTAATTGCAAAAAATATTACGAGCAAATGGGAAGAAGGAAAACGAACAACGAATTGGATTAAATATAAAAATTGGAAAAAGATACACTGTTTTATTACAAAATATGATAAAGTGAACGGTTATTTTCACGTCGCTGTATATAATAATAAAGAAATTTATCCAATCGGACTTTTTAAACATGGTTTAAGTCAAGAAGAACATCATGTGTTAGTTCGTATCATGGAGAAAAACGCAAAAAGGATAACTCCACATTCGATCACAATGGATCCGGCCATATGTATTGAATTATTTTATTTACAATATTATGAAGAGACCTTAAGAGAACCCTATTTTTCTAAGTTCTTACTCGAGGAAAAACCTGCGAATTGCACCTTCGAGCAATTGTTTGAAATCCAACCTGCTGTAGAAATCGAAATTACCCATCCAGAAAAACCGTTATGGAAAAAAATCGAAATAAATAAAAAAGATTACATTTCATATTTAAAGCAAATCTATCCTTATATAGCACCTTTTTTAGCCAATCGTACATTAACCGTTATTCGCTATCCACACGGCATATTTGGTGAACCTTTTTATCAAAAAAATTGCCCTGATTATGCGCCTGAATTTGTCGACACCTATCATCAAGATGGAATTCAATACATTGTTTGTAATCATTTTGAGACATTCCTCTGGTTAGGGAATCAGTTAGCAATTGAGTTTCACATACCTTTTCATACAATTGATAAAAACAACCCTACAGAAATTGTCATTGATCTAGATCCTCCAAGTAAACAAGAATTTTCTTGGGCAGTTGAAGCGGCAAATTATATTAAAGAAGAATTCGTTGATAAACTAGGATTAAAAAGTTTCCTGAAGGTTTCTGGTAATCGTGGATTACAAATTTATTTTCCTGTTTCAGGTAATCATATAACATGGGAGGATGCCCACCTTTTTACACAATTTATAGCGAAATTTCTCATTGCAAAAAATGAAGCTCATTTTACAATCGAGCGTATGAAGAAAAAGCGAGGTCATCGTCTTTATGTTGATTATATACAACATGCAGAAGGTAAAACTATAATCGCTCCATTTTCCGTTCGAGGTAATGAAAATGCAGGAGTAGCAGCACCCATCGATTGGGAGGAGCTTTCTCAAATTTCTGATCCTGATAGCATTTCAATATTTAACATGGTCGAGCGGTTAAGAACGAAAGGAAATCCCTTTGCCAACTTTTTCCAAGTAAATAATGATGAAGCGTTATTACAAATTATCCAATTTTTAAAAAGGAAGAGTTAAGCATCTCTTATACATTTCACAAAAAGGGGCTGTCCGAAAAGTCAATTTTTAATTGACCTTCGGTCTAGCCCTTTTGCTATTTAATGGTACAAAAAAATCGTCCTTTTTTGTAGAATGAAGTTGACGAGACAACATTCAACAGA